>CAKTKX010000235.1 GCA_934572365.1 uncultured Oscillospiraceae bacterium | reverse complement strand
TTATCCATCAGATACCGGTTCAGCGCGCCGCCGTAGAACAGGATGCTCATGCAGCAGTACAGCCACAGCATGGTGATGGCAATGGCATACACCGAGCCGTAAATCGTGGAGTATTTGGAGAAATTCTCCACGTAAATGGAGTAAATATCCGAAAACACCAGCCAGCCCAGGCTGGACAGCACCCCGCCGGGCAGGCTTTCCATAAAACGGCTGCGCCGCTTGTTGGGCAGCACCATGAACATCAGGGTAAAGACCAGACTCTGTAAAAACAGCAGCAGGAAAAACCGCAGGTCGATCAGGTCGGTGAAGAAAATCACCACCGGATTGTCCACTTGCCGCATTAAATTGATGATCGAATTGCCGAACACGTGCAGCACCAGGGTCAGCAGCAGAATCAGAATGAACACGAAGGTATATACCACGCTGATGGAGCGGGTATAAATGTATCCCCGGTTCTCCGACACGCCGTAAACCGCGTTCAATCCGGTGAGCAGGCCGTAGATGCCCCGGCTGGCCGACCACAGCGCCGTCACGGCGGAGACGCCCACCAGCGCACCGGAGGAATTGCGGTAGGTGCTGTAGATCAGCTCCTCGGCGTCCCCCACCATGGTACTGGGCAGAATGTCGCCCAGCAGCTCGATCAGTCCCTTCACCTCCATCCCCGTATAGCGCAGTACGCTGAGGATCAGCACCAGAGCCGGGAAAAAGGCCAGAATAATAAAGTACGCGGCGTAGGCGGCATGGAGGGGAATATGCATTTGCTTGACGGTCTTGGCGGCGTCCATGACCTTGCCGATCAGGCCGCCCTTGGGAAATTCCTTCATCGTCTCCCCCACTTTTAGTTGTTCAGACAAGTCAGCCCGCAGCCCTTCGGGCTGCGGGCAAATCCGTTTCTGTACCTAGGAAGCTCTGATTAAATCGGCAAGAACTGTGAGCGAGAGATTTTTCGTCCAATCGAGGCATCGGAAACGGAGGAATACTTTGTGTACCCGCAAGGGGTATGCCGCATCCGTAAGCCGGCTTATGCCGGCAACGGCTGCGCAATATTTCCCGCTTTCGATACCGAAGAGTGGACGGAAAAGATCCGCTCACAGTCGAAGACGATTTATTCAGAGTTTCCTTTTATTCTGCGGAGATCAGGTAGTAATATACCGGCTGTCCGCCGCTGAGCAGGTTCACGTCCGCGTTGGGGCAGATGTCCGCGAAGATGTCCGCCGCCTTCTGGGCATGCTTTTCCTTTACATCCTCGCCGTAGTAGATCGTGATATACTCCTTGCCGTCGTCCCGAACCTTTTCCGCCAGGGACTTAAGCAGAATCCTGATATCCTGGCTGGTGCCGAACAGCTGACTGCCGCACAGCGCCAGATAGTCACCCTCGTGGATATCGTAGCCGTCGAAGTCGGAATTCCGGGCGGCGTAGGTGATCTGCATGGTGTCCACGGTATCCAGCGCCTCGGTCAGGGCAGCGGTGTTTTCCTCAACGCTTCCCTCGGGGGCAAAGCTCAGCATGGCGGTAATGCCCTGGGGAACGGTCTTGGAGGGGATGACCACCACGGTCTTGGGGGTCAAGGCGTCCACCTGCTGGGCAGCCATGATGATGTTCTTATTGTTGGGCAGGACAAAGACAGTCTCGGCCGGTACCTTGTTCACCGCCTCCAGAATATCCTGGGTGCTGGGGTTCATGGTCTGACCGCCGGAGATGATCTGATCGACGCCCAGGTTCTGGAACACGTCCGCAAGACCCGCACCGGCGCAGACGGAGACAACGCCCAGGGGCTTCTCCGGCTTGGCGATCTTCGGGGCGACCTCCTGCTCGGAGAGCACCTTCTCGGTATGCTGCAGGCGCATGTTCTCGATCTTCACCGTGACGAAGGAGCCGTAGTTCAGCGCTTCGGTCAGCGCCTTGCCGGGATCGTTGGTATGGACATGCACCTTGATGATCTCGTCGTCGTCCACCAGCACAAGGCTGTCGCCCAGCTCGGACAGGAACGCCCGGAGATTCTCAGGGTCACGGTCATTTTCCCGGGAAATAATGAACTCGGTGCAGTAGGAGAAGGTGATGTCCTCGGTATTGAAGTCGGAGAAATCCGCGCTCTGCTTGGTCTCCGTCACCGCACCGTCCTCAGGCAGCACCACGTCTTCCCCTTGCAGGGCGCTGAGCATGGCTTCCAGCGCCACGACCCAGCCCTTGCCGCCGGCATCCACAACACCAGCCTTTTTCAGCACGGGGTTCTGGTTGACGGTATCGGCCAGCGCCTTCACAGCTTCCTCAATGGCCGCTTCGTGGACGAATTCGATGAAGTTATTCTCCCGGGCGGCGTCGGCGGCCTTGGCCGCGGACAGGCGGGCAACGGTGAGAATGGTGCCCTCGGCGGGCTTCATAACTGCCTTGTAAGCCGCGTCAACGCCCTCCTGCAGCGCCTGCGCCCACAGAACGCCGTCGCATTCCTCGCTGCCCTTCAGGCACTTGGAAATGCCCCGGAACAGCAGCGACAGAATCACGCCGGAATTGCCCCGGGCACCCCGCAGCATGGCGGAAGCCGCCACCTTGGAGGCCTTTTCCAGGTCGGGATCCTCGGTCTTGCGCAGGTCGGAGGCCGCGGAGTTGATGGTCATGGACATATTGGTGCCGGTGTCTCCATCCGGCAC
>CAKTKX010000234.1 GCA_934572365.1 uncultured Oscillospiraceae bacterium | reverse complement strand
AAAGTATCCTGACTGCACTCCCAGACGATCAGACCGGCAATGCCTTTCTGGTCGATGAAATCCAGCTTGTCCTGGAGGGTCATGGGGGTCTCGTACGAAATGTACCAGCAGTAATAGGGGGACTTTTCGTCGTCGTTGTACAGATACGCACCCCGGTTGAAGGCATCGTAGCCATAGTGCCAGCCGGTGCCGCCGTTATCGAAGGACTCGCCCATGACGGGCTTGCCATCCACCCACTGGGTGGTGTAGCCGCTGACGGCTTCGGTTTCCCAGGCTTTCAGCATTTCCTGGGTGATCTCTTCGTCGGCGGGGGCTTTGGATTCCACGGAAACGCCTACCGGGTTGTTGCCGGAGGGCGGGGCGAACATTTTCAGGTCCGTGCCGTACATGGGGCTGCCGATGCAGATTTTGCGCAGTTCCACGCCGTAGCCTAAGTTCATGACGGTGACGGCGTCTTTCGCGTGCTGAAGCTTGCTGGCATGGCCGGTGATCTTATCCCACGTACCCGCCATGTCGTAGGTCATGATGTTCACAAAATCCATATAGGGGGACACAAGACGCCAGTTCTGCATGGGCAGCGTCCAGCCGGTGGAGGCGGAGGCGCAGGCGGTGAGCCGCTTTACCCCGGGACCGTAGGCATCGTCCATGGCCTGACGGAGCTGCTGGGCAAGGGCGGCAAAATTGGCGCTGTCCTCCTCGGGCGTACCCCAGATGGGACAGCCCTGGTCTTCCTCGCTTTCGGGCAGGCGCGCGCCGTCCTTGCTGCCGCCGAAGTATTCCCAGTCGATATCGAAGCCGTCTACCCAGGGGTATTCCTCCAGAATGTCCAGACAGCTTTCCACGAAGGAGGTGCGGCCCTCGGGGGTGTAGGCCATTTCAGAGAAATAGCCGCAGCGGGTCCAGCCGCCGATGGAGATCAGAATTTTGACATCCGGGTACTGCTCGGAATAATACTGATACTGGGCAAAGTGGTTCCGGGGCAGGCCGGGCGACATCTGGCTCGGCTCGTCGTTGTCAAAATCCGCCTTGGGGAGGGTGGACGCCACGCGGAAGCTGGTTCGGGGCTCCCCGGACGCCGCCATCCGATCCCATGAGGTCTCCGTGGAGCCGTCGGCGGGTTCTACTGCCCAGAAAGCGTGGTTGATACAGGTGACCTTATCCCATGGAATGCTGCACACCTCCGCGCCTTCCTCGGCGGTTTTGGTGTCCAGATACCAGTTGGCGAAGTAGACGATGACCTCTTTTTCCTCCGCCACCGGCGAAATGGTCTCCGCCGGTTCGGTTTCAGTGGGGACAGTCGTTTCGGAAACGGTGGGGGCGGCGGTTTCCTGCGGGGCAGCGCCGCAGGCCGTCAGCAGACACAGGCAGACAAGCAGCAAAGCAAGGATCGTTTTTCGCATGGTAAAGTCCTCCTTGTATTGGCGGTACGGTAAAATACCAGATGCTGCCATTATACCATGGGGTTACTTGTTATACGATGGATTTCGGCGGCAATTCTTGTTGCTGCTTGGCGTGTAGATGACAAGAATAGCAAAATCCGCGTACCCCCGGCAAGGGGTACGCGGAAATAAACGCTTGTGATGTTATTTGACGGGAGCAGGTTCCTGAAGCTTCCCCAGTTCTTCTTCCTCCAGAACCCGGTAGGCCACCTTGCCGACCAGCGTCTTGGGCAGCTCGTCCCGGAATTCGATATCGTAGGGCATGGCGTATTTGGCCACGTACTTCCGGCAATACTCCATAATGGAATGCTTGGTTTCGTCGTTCTTTTCCACGCCGGGAACCAGCTTGACGAAGGCTTTGACCTTCTGCATCTTGTAGGAATCCGGCACGCCGATGACGCAGCTCATCTGCACGAATTCGTGGGCGTCCAGAATGTTCTCGATCTGGGCGGGGTAGACGTTGTAGCCGGAGGTGACGATCATCCGCTTGGCTCTGCCGCAGAAATACACGAAGCCCTCGCTGTCCATGGTGCCGAGGTCGCCGGTGCAGACCCAAGTCAGGCCGTCGGCGTGGTGCTGCAGCGTTTTCGCGGTTTCCTCCGGATGGTGCATGTACTCCTTCATCACCGTGGGACCGGCCAGAAGGATCTCGCCCTCCTCACCGTAGGGAAGCTCCTCCTCGGTGCCGGGCCTCACGATCTTGATGTAGGTATCAGGGAAGGGAAGACCGATGCTGCCCTCCTTGTGCATGTGGCTGGGGGTCAGGCAGCAGGCGGTGACGGTCTCGGTGGTGCCGTAGCCCTCCCGCACCTGAATGGAGGCTTTGTGGTCGTACAGGAACTTGTCCAGCTTCTTTTTCAGCTCGACGGACAGGGAATCGCCGCCGGAAAAAACGCCCTTCAGGCAGCTGAGGTCAGCGCCCTCCATATCCGGCAGACGGAGCAGCGCCTCATACAGGGTGGGAACGCCCGCGACGAAGTTGCAGCGCTGCTTGACCAGGTCTTTTGCGTAGCTCTTGGGAGTGAACCGGGGAACCAGAATGCACCGGCCGCCCTGGGTCAGCATGGTGTGGATGCACACGCCCAGACCGAAGCCGTGGAAAATGGGCATGGCGGCCAGCATCTTGTCCCCGGGACGGAACATGGGGTTGGCGGCGATGACCTGCTGCCCCAGCGCGTTAAAGTTCTTGTTGGTCAGGACGATGCCCTTGGT
>CAKTKX010000233.1 GCA_934572365.1 uncultured Oscillospiraceae bacterium | reverse complement strand
CCGCTTTTTTTATCATTTTTCCGATTTTTCTCTTGCAGTTTCAACAAAAAAGTGGTATGCTAGGAGGACAAAATGACCAAATACATCGACGGCCTGAATCGAATCGTCTGGGGCGCGCCCGCCTTGGTGCTGATCGTTGGCGTGGGGCTTTACCTGAGCCTGCGGCTTCGATTTGCCCAGCTGACGCTGTTCCCCGGAGCGTGGAGGCGTTTTGTCGCCATGCTCCGCCCGGGACGGAAAAGCAAGGACGGGGTCACGCCCTTTCAGGCGCTGTGTACGGCGCTGGCGGCGACCGTGGGGACGGGAAATATCGTCGGCGTTGCCGGCGCGATTTGTCTCGGCGGGCCGGGAGCCATTTTCTGGATGTGGATTTGCGGCGTCCTCGGCATGGTCACGAAGTACGCGGAGGTCACGCTGGCGCTTCGCTATCGGGTGAAAACCCCGGCGGGCTGGATCGGCGGCCCCATGTACGTCATTACCCAGGGCCTGGGGGCGAAATTCTCACCTATGGCCGTCGCTTACTGCATGTTTGGCGTGATCGCGTCCTTCGGCGTGGGTAACGCCACCCAGATCAACGCCGTGATTTCCGGCGTCAACGATGTGGTGACCCGCTTCGGCGGGGAACAGACCAAACTCGGCAACTTGGTGATGGGACTGGTTCTGGCCGCGCTGGTGGGAGCGATGCTCCTTGGGGGCGCGAGACGTATTGGCATTGTGGCCGAGCGGCTGGTGCCGTTCATCTCGGCGGCTTATATTCTGCTCTGCGCTGTGGTGCTGGTTCTGCGCTGGCGGGAGGTTCCGGCGGCGTTTGCGTCGATCGCGGCGGGTGCGTTTTCTCCCCGGGCGGTGACGGGCGGGGCTTTGGGTTCTGCCTATCAGGCGCTTCGCATCGGATGCAGCCGGGGCGTGTTCACCAACGAGGCCGGTATGGGTACCGCGTCCATCGCCCATGCTTCGGCGGATGTCTCTCACCCGGCGGAGCAAGGCTTGATGGGCATTATGGAGGTTTTCCTCGATACTATTCTCATCTGCACACTGACGGCGCTGGTCATTCTTGTCAGCGGCGTGCCGATTCCCTACGGCGAGGACGTGGGTGTGGAGCTGACGACGAAGGCGTTTGCCGCTGTCTACGGTGATTTTGCGCCGGTCTTCATTGCTGTGTCCCTCGTGTGCTTTGCCTTTGCCACGGTGCTTGGCTGGGGGCTGTACGGTGCGCGGTGCGCCCAGTTTCTCTTTGGCGCCCGGGCGTGGAAGTTTTTTGTTGCGGCGCAGATGGCCGCAGTGGTTGCCGGTGCGTGCCTGCAAACCGGCGTCGTCTGGTCGGCGGCGGAGACCGTTAACGGCCTGATGGTGATTCCCAATTTGACAGCTTTGGCGATCCTCACCCCGGAGGTGGTTCGCCTTACGAAAGAATACAGGAAGCTCTGATTCCGGCGAAGATTCAGAGGTTCCATAAGAAAATCCGGCGGAAGTACCGCCGGTGGAGGTAGTTATGCAGATATCCATTAACGCAAACCGGTGTGAACCCTCTCCTATGCGGAAATTCCATCCCTATGCCGTGGAGGCAGAGAAGAAGGGCAAGAAAATCTATCACCTGAACATCGGTCAGCCCGACCTGCCCACGCCCACGGCTTACTATGACGCTGTGCGGAATTTTGACCACAAGACCCTGGCCTATGCCGAGTCTCCCGGTATGCCCGTGCTGATCGACGCAGTGCGGGGGTATTATCACAAGCTGGGGGTGGATTTGGCGCCCAACGACGTCCTTATCACCACCGGCGGCAGCGAGGCGCTGCTGATGACCTGCTTGAGCATCCTTGATCCCTACACCGAGGTCATCATCCCCGAGCCGTATTACCCCAACTACACCACCTTCGTCCATGCGGCGGGCGGCGTTATCCGCGCCCTGCCCACCAACCCCTGGGAGGGCTACCGCTACGCCAAGCGGGAGCGGATCGAGAGCCTGATCACCAAGAACACCCGCGCCATCCTGATCACCAACCCCGGCAACCCCACGGGCGTTGTCCTCGACCAGAAGGAAATGCGGATGATCGCTGACATCGCCAAGGAGCATGATTTGTTCCTGATCTGCGACGAGGTTTATCGGGAATTCTGCTACGACGATAAATTCGGCGTGCCGACCATGGCGCACTTCCGGGATATTGACGAGAATCTGGTCATCATCGATTCCGCGTCCAAGCGCTTCTCCGCCTGCGGCGCGCGGGTGGGCTGTGTTGTGACCCGGAATAAGGAATTGCAGGCGGCGCTGCTGAAATTCTGCCAGTCCCGTCTGTCCGTCGCCACTATCGATCAGATCGGCGCGGCGGCGCTGTATACGGTGGATCCCGAATTCTTCCGCCGGAGCAAGGAGGAATACCGCCGCCGCCGGGATACGGTGATCTCCAAGCTGCGTCAGATCCCCGGCGTGGTGGTGGAGGAACCCATGGGCGCGTTCTACGTCATGGCGAGCCTGCCGGTGGACGACGCGGACAAGTTCCAGTATTGGCTGCTGGAAAACTTCGACCATCAGGGGGACACCGTTATGTTTGCCCCCGGCGCGCCCTTCTATGAGACCCCCGGCAAGGGCATCAACGAGGTGCGTATCGCCTATGTCCTCAAGCAGGAGGATCTGGAGCGGGCTATGGACGTGCTGGC
>CAKTKX010000232.1 GCA_934572365.1 uncultured Oscillospiraceae bacterium | reverse complement strand
TGATCTATACCTGCAAGGAGGGGCGCAACGACTACAAGACCACTTTCGCTATTTTCGGCTTTCAGTACGTGCTGGTGGAAACGGAAGTTCCCGTTGTGCCGGAGAACTTTACGGCTATTGCGGTGTATTCCGATATGGAGCGCACCGGCTGGTTTGAAAGCTCCAACGAACTGCTGAATAAATTCGTAGAAAATACGGTGTGGAGCGCGAAAAATAACCACGCCGACCTGCCCACGGACTGTCCCACCCGGGAGCGCCACGGCTGGACGGGGGACGCGCAGATATTCTGCGCTACCGCCAGCTTCCTGTTTGACTACGAACCGATGGCGGAGAAGTTCCTGAACGACATGTACGACTGGCAGAAGCCCAACGGGAAGCTGCCCCAGATCGCACCGGCCGGCGGCGTGGATTTCTACATGAATGTGATGAACGGCAGCGTGGGCTGGGCGGACGCCGGTATCATCATGCCCTATGTGCTGTGGAAGCAGTATGGGGATGCAACCGTTCTGTCCCGCTGCTATGACGGCATGAAGCGCTACGCCGAATTTATGATGGGGCGCTGCGGCAAATGGGGCGGCCCTTACGCAAAGCCTGTTAAAATTCCCAAGGAGAATAAAAAATACCTGGTCAACCGGGGGCAGAGCTACGGCGAATGGGCGGAGCCGCAGGATTTCTATGTGATGCACTGGATGGATTTTGCCGAACCTCACCCGGAGGTATCCACGGCCTATACGGCCTGTATGATGGCGCTGATGATGGAGATTGCCGGGATTTTGGGACACACGGAAGATATTCCCCGCTACAGAGAATACCAGGACGGCTGCCGGAAGACCTATCAGGCCATGATGAAAACCGAGGAATTCACCCTGGACACCGACCGGCAGGCGCGGCTGGTGCGCCCCCTTGCCCTGAACCTGCTGGACGAGGAACAGACGGAATACGCGAAAAAACGCTTGCTCCAGGCTCTGGAAAATTACGGCTGGCGGCTCGGCACGGGCTTTTTGTCCACGCCGCTGATTCTGGACGTGCTGACGGGAATCGACCCGGGAAGCGCCTACCGGCTACTGGAAAACGAAGAGATTCCGGGCTGGCTCAGTATGCCGAAGAACGGAGCCACCACCATCTGGGAATCCTGGGAGGGAGACAAGGCCAAGGGCAGCGGCGTGGCTTCCCTCGACCACTATTCCAAGGGCGCGGTCTGCCGCTGGCTGTTTGACACCATGTGCGGCATCCGGGTGGATGGGGAGAACCATTTCACCATCGCCCCTATCCCCGGCGGGCACTTTACCCACGCCAGGGCCGTATACAACAGCGTCTACGGCCGGGTGGAAAGCGGCGCGCTGAAGGGACGCAAGCTGTACTTCATTTTCCAGGGTGCCGCCCCGGAAAACTGGATGCTGGAAGCCGGTGACTACACCCTGTATGTGGGACGCAATGCCCACCAGGAGGAGGCAGCCCTCCGCATGACCGTGGAGGACGACATCCAGTGGGAGACCGACCCCGTCAGCGACAACGAGGTCACCAACCTCTACACCGACGGCGACTTCCTGGATTCCGACTGGCAGCTGGACACCGTTCTGTCCCGCTCCGACTGGGAAGGCACCTGGCCCACTGCCCAGACCGCCGAAACCCACAAGGGCAGCGACCAGCTGTATGAGGAACTGAAGGACACCGAGCACAATAACCCCACCGACTTTGACAGCGAGGAATACCCCTGGTTTGATGAGGAAACCGACCTGACCCTGCGCAGCCTGCTCCCCGAAACCACTCCTGACAAGACCTACAGCGCCATTGTGGATTATGATGATGAGCAGTGGGATGAGATCCTGGATGCCTGCAATGACGAGGAAATGATTAGCCTGGTCAATAACGGCGCTTACCACACCCTGGCGATGGAGACCATCGACCTGCCCACCACCATCCACGGCGACGGCCCTGCCGGCTTCACCTGCTTCATGAACCAGAATCAGGTCAACGGCACCTGCCAGTATGTTTCCGAGCCTGTGATGGCATCCACCTGGAACGTGGAGCTGATGGAGGAGATGGGAGAAGCGCTGGGCGACGAGGGCCTGATGGGTGACCGTGCCACCGGTCAGCCCTATTCCAGCATCTACGCCCCCGGCGCAAACATCCACCGCAGTCCCTTTGGCGGGCGCTGCTCCGAGTATTTCTCCGAGGATCCCTTTATCACCGGCATGATGTCCGCTTACGAGGTGCGGGGAATGCAGTCCAAGGGCGTTATCCCCACCGTCAAGCACTTTGCCGCCAATGAGCAGGAAACGCACCGCTCCATCAACGGCGACAGCTCCTGGCTCACCGAGCAGGCACTCCGGGAAATCTACCTCAAGGGCTTTGAGATTGCGGTCAAGACCGGCGAAGCACGGGGCGTGATGTCCTCCTTCAACCGCATCGGCACTCGCTGGACCGGCGGCGACTATCGCCTGATTACCCAGATTCTCCGCAACGAATGGGGCTTCAAGGGCTTCGTCATCTGCGACTTCAACACCATTCCCCAGTATATGATTCCCCGCCAGATGTTCTATGCCGGCGGCGACCTGGATTTGGCAACTTTGGAGAGCAGTATGTGGACGGATTGCGATTCCAGCGACAATGGCGATGCCATTGTGCTGCGCAATGCAACCAAGAACCTTGTGTATGCCCTGGTCAACAGCAACGCCATGAAT
>CAKTKX010000231.1 GCA_934572365.1 uncultured Oscillospiraceae bacterium | reverse complement strand
AACAAAATGGGCGGTTTTTCCGGCCCCGCCATCTTCCCGGTGGCGCTGCGCATGGTCTATCAGGTCGCGGGCGCGGTCAACATCCCCGTAGTGGGCATGGGGGGCGTCAGCAGCGCCGAGGACGTGGTGGAAATGATGCTGGCAGGCGCTTCTGCCGTAGAGGTGGGCGCGGCCAATCTCGTAAACCCCTACGCCTGCCGGGACATCATCCGGGAGCTTCCCGCCGTTATGAAAAAATACAAAATTGAAAATCTGAAAGATATTATAGGAGGCGCGAAATAATGGGTAAGGACGTCATTGTTGCCTGCGATTTTTCATCCGCCGAGGCAACCTTCGCTTTTCTTGACAAATTCACCGGCCGCAAGCCCTTCGTGAAAATCGGCATGGAGCTGTACTATGCGGAAGGCCCTGCCATCGTCCGGGAGATCAAAGCCCGGGGACACAAGATTTTTCTGGACTTAAAGCTTCACGACATCCCCAACACCGTGAAAAAGGCCATGTCCGTTCTGCGGAATCTGGACGTAGACATCACCAACCTCCATGCCGCCGGTACCACCGCCATGATGAAGGCCGCGCTGGAGGGTCTGACCCGGGAGGACGGCACCCGTCCCCTGCTGATCGCCGTGACCCAGCTGACCTCCACCGACCAGGCGGCCATGGAATCCGATCTGCTCATTCACGAACCCATTGACCATGTGGTCATGCACTACGCCGAGACTGCGAAAAACGCGGGGCTGGACGGCGTGGTCTGCTCCCCTCTGGAAGCGGGGAAGGTACACGAGCGCTGCGGCAAAACTTTCCTCACCGTGACCCCCGGCGTCCGCTTCGCCGACGGCGATGTGGGCGACCAGAAGCGGGTGATGACTCCCGCCGCCGCCAAGGCCATCGGCTCGGACTACATCGTGGTCGGCCGCCCAATCACCGCCGCCGCCGACCCCGTTGCCGCCTACGAGCGCTGCGTGGCGGAATTCTGCGATTGAAAGAAGGAGGAATCATTTTGGAAAGCTACAAAAGAGAATTCATTCAGTTCCTGGAAAAGGCCGGTGTGCTGAAATTCGGCGACTTCACCGCCAAATCCGGTCGGAAAATCCCCTATTTCATCAACGCCGGGGAGATCAAAACCGGTCAGGAAATCGCGACCCTGGGCGAATTTTACGCCCGCGCCTACCGGGAAAAGCTGGGAGAGCGGAAGGCCGTCCTCTACGGCCCCGCCTATAAAGGCATTTCCATCGCCGTGTCCGCCGCCGTTGCCCTGAGCCGGGACGGGCTGGACGTTCCCTTCTTCTTCAACCGCAAGGAAGCTAAGGATCACGGCGAGGGCGGCGTGTTTGTGGGCTACGTCCCCAAGGCCGGTGAAGATGTGGTCATCGTGGAGGACGTCATTACCGCCGGAACCGCCATCCGGGAAAGCATGGCGATTCTTAGCCGCCTGGAGGGCGTCAAGGTCGCCGCCACCTTCATCATGGTCGACCGCAAAGAACGGGGCAAGGGCGAAAAACTGGCCATGGAGGAAGTGGAAGAGGAATTCGGCTTCCCCGTCTACTCCGTGGTGGATGTGTACGACATCATCGCCTATCTGGAAGAAGATCCCGCCAACGCCGAGAATGTGGCGCGGATCAAAAACTACCTTGCCGTGAACGGAGCAAAAGCATGAGGAGTCTGAACAGCATTCTGGATTTAGGCGTGGACGAGCTGGATGGGCTGATCGCCACCGCCAAGGACATCATTGCCCACCCGGAAAACTACTGGGACAAATGCGCCCACAAGAAGCTGGCGACGCTGTTCTTCGAGCCCTCCACCCGCACCCGTCTGAGCTTTGAGGCCGCAATGCTGGAGCTGGGCGGCAGCGTCATCGGCTTCAGCGAAGCCAGCTCTTCCTCCGCCTCCAAGGGCGAAAGCGTAGCGGACACCGCCAAGATCGTCAGCTGCTACGCAGACATCATCGCCATGCGCCACCCCAAGGAGGGCGCGCCCTACGTGGCAAGTCAGGCAGCCTCCATCCCCGTCATCAACGCCGGAGACGGCGGCCACAACCATCCCACCCAGACGCTTGCCGACCTGCTGACCATTTCCCGGGAAATGGGGCGGCTGGATAATCTTACCATCGGTCTGTGCGGCGATCTGAAATACGGCCGGACGGTTCACTCCCTGATCGAGGCCATGAGCCGTTACAAGGGCATTCAATTTGTTCTGATTTCCCCGGAAGAGCTGAAAATTCCCGGCTTTATCCGGTACAATGTGTTTGAAAATCAGGGTATTCCTTATACGGAGGTATCCTCTCTGGAGGAGGCCATGCCCAAGCTTGATGTACTGTACATGACCCGCATCCAGCGGGAACGCTTTGACGACCCCTGGGAATACGAGCGTCTCAAGGACAGCTACGTTCTCGATACCGAGAAGATGAAGCTGGCGAAGGAAAAAATGTGCGTCCTGCACCCCCTGCCCCGGGTCAACGAGATCAGCGTCAAGGTGGACGACGATCCCAGAGCCGCCTATTTCCGTCAGGCGCTGAACGGCAAGTACATGCGCATGGCACTGATCCTGAAGCTTCTGGACGAAGCCGCTCGGAACCCTGCTAAGGAAGCCATCGACACGACCGGTCTGGAATACGACCGTGTCTGCCGCAATCCCAAGTGCATCACCCAGACCGAGCAGGAGCTGCCCCAGCTGTTCCGCTGCACCGACAAGGCCGCGGACATCCACAGGTGCATCTACTGCGAGCAG
>CAKTKX010000230.1 GCA_934572365.1 uncultured Oscillospiraceae bacterium | reverse complement strand
GGGCAATGGCGGCCAGCAGGTCGGCAAAATCCATGCCGCAGCTCAAATCCTTGCCATAGGAGTTGACGTTCTGCCCAAGAAGGGTGATTTCCTTGGTGCCGCCCTCGATCAGTGCCCGGCACTCGGCGAGGATATCCTCCGGCTGGCGGCTGCGCTCCCGCCCTCGGACGTAGGGGACGATGCAGTAGGTGCAGAAATTGTTGCAGCCGTACATGATGGATACCCATGCTTTCAGCTTGGAATCCCGGACTTGCGGAATGCCCTCGGCGATGGAGCCGGGTTCGTCCTCAATGAAGAACTGCCGCTTTTTCCCGCTGAGGACATTCCAGAGAATTTGCGGGAACTGCCACAGATGGTGGGTGGAAAACACGCCGTCCACGTGGGGATAGCTGTGCCGGACGCGGTCGGAAACCTTGGTTTCCCCCGCCATACAGCCGCACAGGAAAATTTTCTGCTCCGGGTGGCGGCGCTTGGTGTGGGTCAGTGCGCCCAGATTGCCGAAAACCCGCTGCTCGGCGTGTTCCCGGATGGCGCAGGTGTTCATGATGACCACATCCGCACCCTCGGCGCTGCCGACAATGGCGTAGCCGCACTGAGCGAGGAAGCCTCGCAGCTTTTCGGAATCGGCCTCGTTCTGCTGGCAGCCATAGGTCTCCACGTAGGCGGTGGGCGTACGGCCTTTGGTCTGCCAGTAGGCGGCAACCTTATCACAGCAGGCGAACTGGGCGTCCAGCTCGGCCTGAGAAATGACGGTGGTTTTGGTGTTCATGTGGGAAATCCTCCAATGGATACTATCTCAATAGTAAATAATATCATTTTTCCCGGCCTTTTGCAAGTGCCAGTCGCGGAGAAATGCGATTTGCCGCATTCTGTCCGTGGGGATTTGTAAATATTTTGTGTTCCGCTTGCAATCCTGGCATGTGCGTGGTAAACTAAGCGGGTATGATTGCCCGTGTATACGGAAACTCTGAATGGAGAAAGAGGACATTTCATGGAAAAATGTAAGTTTTGTCAGGAAGAACTGACAGAGGGAAGCACCGTCTGCCCCCACTGCGGGAAGGACAATGCCCCGGAAATTGAAACTGAAACGGTAACGCCCGCAGAGGAAGTCTCCGAAGAAACCACCGTCGCGGAAGAAACTGCCGACGAAAAGACCGAGACGGAGGCGCCCGTCGAGGAAGAAACCGCCGAAACGACGGGGCAACCCGCCGCAGAAGAAGCGACGGAGGAAACGCCCGCCGAGACTCCGGAAGCGCCCAAAACCGCCCCCTGGAAGATCGTCGCCGCTGTTGCTGCCGTGGTCGTCCTGATCGCCGCGCTGGCGGCGCTGGTCATCGGCGGTGTGAAGGGCGGAAAGACCCCCGCCGAAACTACCGAACCGACTGTCGCCGCCGAAACCGCCGCGACGGAGACGCAGGCACCCGCTACGGTTCCTGCCGACGGCAACCCCGACGACGTGACCTGCAAGGGAACCTACACCGTCACCGACGAGGAGGCCGCCGCCGCGAAGGACGCCGTTGTGGCCACCATGGGTGACGAGCAGCTGACCAACGGCGAGCTTCAGGTGTACTATTGGAGCGTGGTCAACAGCATTCTCAGCTCCAACTATGGCTACAGTCTGATGTACCAGGGGTTGCTGGACTATTCTCAGCCGCTGGATACCCAGCTGTGCAGCGAGGACAGCAGCCTGACCTGGCAGCAGTTCTTCCTGGGCGAAGCCCTGAATTACTGGCAGATGTACCAGTCCCTTGCGCTGGAAGCGAAGAACGCCGGTATGGAAATGCCTGCGGAGGATCGGGAATATCTGGACGGTCTGGAGGCCTCCTTGGAGGAAACGGCTACGAACTACGGCCTTTCCGGCATTGAAGAGCTGCTTTCGAAGAATGTGGGTCCCGGCGCGGGGCTGGAGGAATTTGCCGGTTTCCAGGAGCTTTATTACCAGGGAAAGCCCTACTATACCGCCGAGACGGAGAAGCTGGTGCCCACCCCGGAGGATCTGGAAGCCTACTACACCGAGAATGAAAGCTACTTCACCGGTAACGGCGTCACCAAGGACGGAACCTACGTCAGCGTCCGCCACATTCTGGTCAAGCCCGAGGGCGGCACCACGGGAGACGACGGCTCCACCACCTATTCCGACGAGGAATGGGCGGATTGCGAGAAGAAGGCGCAGGAGATTCTGGACGAGTGGCTGGCGGGGGACGCCACTGAGGATTCCTTCGCGGCTCTGGCGGAGGAAAAGTCCGAGGATCCCGGCTCCAGCACCAATGGCGGCCTGTATGAGAATGTCGCGAAGGGGCAGATGGTGGAACCCTTTGAAGATTGGTGCTTTGACGAAAGCCGTGCCGCCGGTGACTATGGTCTGGTGAAGACCACCTACGGCTACCACATTATGTACTATGTGAGCAGCACCCCCATCTGGGAGACCTACGCAAAATCCGGCTGGGTCAACGAAAAGACGAATGATTTCATCAAGAAGCTGGCGGAGGATCACCCCATGGAGGTCGATTACAGCGCTATCCAGCTGGGCTATGTAAATCTGGGAGCCTGACAAATCAAAACACGAAACGGCGTGGCCTTGGCCACGCCGTTTTCCGTGTTAATTTTGTCCACCGGCATTTCTTTCCGTATTATTTAACTGTAAGGCCCTTACAGACAAAGGAGTGGATCACTTGGAAGATACGCAGATCGTTGCGCTGTTCTTTGCCCGGTCTGAGGAAGCAATTTCGGAAAC
>CAKTKX010000229.1 GCA_934572365.1 uncultured Oscillospiraceae bacterium | reverse complement strand
AGGTGACTGAGAGGGTTTTGCACCCCCGTTCGACCGGGTTTATAAAAAATTCAAAATTAGGTGCAGACAATCGGCAGGTTTTGTGTTATACTATTAAAATCTATACGTGTGCGTTGCGTGCATTCTGTTTTTCGCTGTCTAAAGGAGGCGTTTCCTTTGAAATATTGGTTCGGCTACCTCACCGCCGCCATCTTCGGCGCCATCACCTGGGTGCTGATGCGGTTCGGTGAACGGTTTTCTACCCTGGTGGATATGGTGTACCCCTACGTCATCCGCACCTCGGAGTCCATTCTTGCCCAGTGGGCAGGCGGCGTGGACTTCCCCGTCTGGCAGCTGCTGGCTGTGGCGCTGGGCGTGCTCATCCTCGCCAGCATCGTGCTGATGATCGTGCTGAAATGGAACCCCATTCAGTGGGCGGGCTGGGTCATCGCGGTTTTTGCCGGTGTTTACATGCTCCACACCATGTTCTGGGGACTGAATTACTACTCCGGCCCCCTGGCCGACGATATGCGGCTGGATGTGGGCAGCTACAATCTGGAGGAGCTGACCGAAGCCACCGAGTTCTACCGGGACAAGGCCAACGCCCTCGCCCTGCAAGTCAGCCGGGATGCCAGCGGCAACGTGGCCTTCGCGGACTTTGACGCGCTGGCGGACAAGGCCGGGGAAGGCTTCCAGACGCTGACCTATGACTACTTCTACCCCATTTTCGCCGGCTCCACCCTACCCGTGAAAAAGCTGGGCTGGGCGGATATGTATTCCTCCATGGGCATCACCGGCGTCACCTTCGGCCTGACCGGCGAGGCCTGTGTCAATCCCCAGATCCCCGGCGTGTCCCTGCCCTTCACCATGTGCCACGAAATGGCCCACCGCATGTGCATCGCCCCGGAGCGGGACGCCAATTTTGCCGCGTTCCTGGCCGCTTCCGTTCATTCCGACCCGGAATTCCAGTACAGCGCCTATTTTATGGCCTTCCGCTACTGCTACAGTGCCCTCAGCAGCGTCAATAACCAGTCCGCCGCGGCGGCCGCCGCCCGGGTGAGCGCCGGGGTCAATGACAATCTGAAATTCGACATGGCCGCCTACAACAGCTTCTTTAGCTCCCGGAAAAGCACCGCCGCCACGAATTTTGCCGACGCCGCCAACGACACCTATCTCAAGGTCAGCGGCGACGAAAGCGGCGTCGCTTCCTACGGCGAGGTCTGCGACCTGCTGGTGAACTGGCACATCCAGACCGTGGTGCTGCCCTCCATCACCGTGGAGGAATCCCCCTTCGACCCCTACGACGAGACCCAGGTAGACCTAAGCGGCATCGTCAACGCAAGGTGACGGCCATGATGAGAGAAACTTTGGACGCGGGTCTGCCCGAGCTGGGGCTTGACCTGCCGGAAAGCGCCCGCCAGACCCTCTGCGATTTCGGTGCCGCCGTGATCAAGCAGAACGAGGTCATGAACCTCACTGCCATCACCCAGCCGGATCAGGTGGCGAAGCTCCATTTGCTGGACAGCCTAACGGTACTCACCGCCGCCGACCTGCGGGGGAAAAAAATCATCGACGTGGGCTGCGGCGCGGGATTTCCCGGTGTGCCGCTGGCAATTGCCTGCCCGGAAGCGCAAGTGACGCTGCTGGACAGTCTGGGCAAACGGATGAAATGGCTGGAAGAAATTCTCCCCCAATTGGGTGTCCGCGCCCAGTGCGTCACCGCCCGGGCGGAGGAAGCGGCGGCGGAACGGCGGGAAAGCTACGACTACGCCGTCTCCCGCGCGGTCGCCCGGCTGAATATCCTGCTGGAGCTGACCGCCCCCTATGTGAAGGTCGGCGGCGCGGTGCTGGCCATGAAAGGCTCCGCCGCAAGGGAAGAACTGGTCGAGTGTACATCTGCGATCAAAAAGCTGGGGTTACAGCTGGAATCGGTGAAGGAATTCTCCGTTGACGGGGCGTCCCACGCGGTCATTGTCCTGCGAAAGATCGCCCCCACGCCAAAGCAGTACCCCCGCCGCTACGCAAAGATCAAGCAATCGCCGCTTTAAGCCATTTTCGAAAGTGAGGTTTTTATGGACGCAGTTCTCAGTATCGCTCTGGGATATTTTGCCGGTTCCCTCAGCCCGTCCTCCCTGGTGGGCAGGGTGAAAAAGACCGACGTGCGCAAATCCGGTACCGGAAACCTGGGCGCTACCAATACCATGCTGGTTCTCGGCTGGGGCGCAGGGATCTTCGTCATGCTCTTCGACCTGATGAAGTCCTTCCTCTCCGGCAAGCTGGCGCAGTACCTGTTCCCAGGGCTCAGCACCGCAGGGATGCTGGCCTGCATCGGCGCCATGATCGGCCACTGCTTCCCGGTGTTTCACCGGTTCCGGGGCGGCAAGGGGCTGGCGGCCTTCGGGGGGCTTGTCATCTACTGCGGGTTAAAGTACGTACCCATCGTGCTGTGCGCCGGATGGGCGGTCATGTGGATCTTCGACTGCACGGTGATCTTCCCCATCACGGTGGGCATCGCCCTGCCCCTGCTGATGTACCTTTTCGGCGAAGCACCGGCGAAAATCCTCACGGCCATCTGCGCCGGAGCGGTGCTGGACGTGATGCACATCGGCAATATGAAAAAGGCACTTGCCGGGGACGAGATCATGCACGTCCGGGGCTATTTTAAGGAGAAACTGCACAAAGCGCATTGAAATAATTCTGCCCGAAAAAGTGAAACTTTTCCTTTACTTTTGGGCAAACTTGTGATATACTCGAAAAGCTGGTTATGACCAGACAC
>CAKTKX010000228.1 GCA_934572365.1 uncultured Oscillospiraceae bacterium | reverse complement strand
CGGCGCTGTAAATATAAGTGAGATTCTTCACTTCCAGAATGGGTTTCAAGAAAATACCTCCCAGCGGGTCAGGCCATTATCATATCATAAAGTGCCTGCGCGCATTCTTTCGGGTCTAATTTATCCAGCGGAAGGTCAAAGCCTTCCCGGTTCAGTTCCCAGCACAGCTCCACCGTCTCCGGGGCGGCAAGTCCGATGCTGTGCAGCAGCTCTACCTGGGAGAAAACCTCCTGCGGCGTGCCGTCCGCCGCGACCTTGCCCTTGTCCAGCACCACAACGCGCTGCGCCTTGGCCGCTTCGTCCATGTGGTGGGTGATCAGAACCACTGTGATGCCCTTCCCCCGGTTCAGCCGTCCGATGGTGTCGATCACCTCTCGGCGGCCTCTTGGGTCAAGCATGGCGGTAGGTTCGTCCAGAACGATGCACTTGGGTTCCATTGCGATCACGCCCGCAATGGCAATGCGCTGCTTCTGTCCGCCGGACAGCAAATGGGGCGCATGGGTGCGGTACTCGTACATGTCCACCTGCTTCAGGGCGCTGTCCACTCTGCGGCGAATCTCCGGGCTGGCAATGCCCAGATTTTCGGGGCCGAAGGCAACGTCCTCCTCCACCACATTTGCCACGATCTGGTTGTCCGGGTTCTGAAACACCATGCCCACGTTCCGGCGAATGGCAATCAGCCGGTCTTCGTTGGCAGTATCGATGCCGCAGACGTAGACCTTTCCCCCGGAGGGAAGCAGAATGGCGTTGAAATGCTTGGCAAGGGTAGATTTCCCGCAGCCGTTGGTGCCGAGAACGGCCACAAAGCTGCCCTCTTCAATGGTCAGATTCAAATCCGCAAACACGGGAACACCGGGCGTGTCCTCCACGCCCGGGTACGTGTATGCCAGATGCTCTACAGAAATTATGTCGCTCAAATCAGGCATCCTCCTATTGGTTACGGCGTCCACCGGCCGGTGGCGCCGCAGGGAAGAACCAGCCCGGACTGCTTCACCGGCAGCCCCAGCTCACCGGCAGCCGTTTTGCCGCCGTGCGCCGCCCCAAACACCACGTCGGAGGCATACGCCACGGCGGAGGGCGCAAGCCCGGTGGTATACGAATTGATGATGACGAACAGCGGCTCGTCGGACAGCAGCTTCACCGTCTCCTGTAAGAAGGGATAAAAGCTGGTTTCCATCTTCCAGATCTCGCCGCTTGGCCCACGGCCATAGCTGGGCGGATCCATAATAATGCCATCATAGCGCCGTCCCCGGCGAATCTCCCGCTGGATGAACTTGCCGCAGTCATCTACGATCCAGTGGATGGGTCGGTCGGCAAGGCCGGAGGCCACGGCATTTTCCTTCGCCCAGGCCACCATGCCCTTGGAGGCGTCCACATGGTACACCTCCGCTCCCCCGGCAGCCGCCGCCAGGGTCGCTCCGCCGGAATAGGCGAACAGATTCAGCACCCGGACGGGGCGGCGGGCAGAAGCCGCCGCCACCTTCTCCCGGATGAAATCCCAGTTCGCCGCCTGTTCCGGGAAAACGCCTGTGTGCTTGAAATTCATGGGCTTGACGTTAAAAGTCAGGTAGTCCTTGTAGTGAATCTGCCACCGTTCCGGGAGCTTGTTGTCCGTCCAGTGTCCGCCGCCGGTATTGGAGCGGACGTAGCGGGCGTCATAGTGCTTCCACTGGGGCGCCGTCCTGGGCGTATTCCAGATCACCTGGGGGTCGGGGCGCACCAGAATGAACTTGCCCCACCGTTCCAGCCGCTCGCCGCCGCTGGCGTCCAGAACCTCATATTCCTTCCATTCATCGGAAATCCAGAGCATTGGGTCTCCTCCCTCTTTCTCTTTCGCCTTATCTTAGCCGACGAAGCCGTCCCAGCCGCCATGCCAGCCGCCGTCCGAGCTGTTGTCCCAGCCGCCGGTGGTGTCTTCCTCCGTACCGCCGGGCTGATACTCCTCCCAAGAGCTCTGGTTGTGCAGCGGACACATGATATAGGGGGCATCCACGCCGTTATTCAGATTATTGTAGAACCCGTGCCAGGAGGCGGGGTTGCCCTCGGAATCGACGAGATAGACATAATAGTTGGCGGTGTAAATGTCGTTCAGTCCGAAGCCGTCCGCCGCCTTGATCTCGTCCACCTCAGCCTGGGTCAGCTTCACGAGAGATCTCGACTCGATCTGGGCGTCGCTGAACATATGGCAGTAGTCAGTCGCCACACCACCGCCGGTGACGCAGTAGTCCACCTGCACGTGCTTGTCACAGGTTCCTTCCGGCTCGTCGCCGTCATAGACATTCACGTAAACCACACGCTCCAGCCCCCGCACGTCGGCGCTGCAGGCCGCGGTGGCCTTCTTGCCGGAATCCAGGCACACGCCAACGCTGTGGAAGGCATTGCCGTTGTAGAGTCCTTCTCTTGGCAGGCCGTCGTGGATGGGCTGCATGACCGCCTTCCACAGCCGCGCCGCCGGGTTGGCGCTGCTTCCGGTGAGATAAATCTGCTCCGGGATATCGTAGCCGCACCATACAGCTGCCGTATAATGGGTGGTATAGCCGCAGAACCACCGGTCGCGGTTGGAAGATGTGGTGCCGGTCTTACCCGCGATGTTCTGTCCCGGGAAAATGGCCGCGCCGCCGGTGCCGTTATTCGCTGCGTTGAACAGGCAGTAGTTCATATAATCCACAGTCTTCTGGCTGAGGATCTTCCGGGATTCCTGCTCATTGTCCACCACAATGCGGCCGTTGCTGTCATAGACCTTGGTGAACAGTCTCGGCTCCCGGTAAACGCCGTCGTTGGCGAAGGT
>CAKTKX010000227.1 GCA_934572365.1 uncultured Oscillospiraceae bacterium | reverse complement strand
GTGTTATACTATATGTGCCAGCGCCGGGGACGGGCTTTACCCGGGCATTTGGGAGACGCGAACGCGCTTCCCACAAAGACAAGAGAAAAAACATTGCAGGCGTTTTCTTGGGAGAAGGCGATTCGGGGCCGGATTCTGAGGAAAGCGGCTGCCTGCTTGTTGTGCCTTAAAGGCATTTTCATGTACATTTTGAAAGGAGTTATTGATTCATTTGGCAGAAAAACTGAAAATTATCCCTCTGGGCGGCCTTGACGAGATCGGCAAGAACTGTACCGTCCTGGAGTACGGAAAAGATATGATCGTGATCGACTGCGGCGTGGGCTTCCCGGAGGAGGACATGTACGGCGTCGATCTGGTCATCCCCGATTTTACCTATCTTGTGGCCAACCAGAAAAAGCTGCGGGGCATGTTCATCACCCACGGCCACGAAGACCACATCGGTTCCATCCCCTACGCCATGCGGGACGTGAACTGCCCCATCCATGGCACCTCCATGACCTGCGGTCTGATCAAGCTGAAGCTGGAAGAGCACCGTCTGGCGGACAAGGTCAAGCTCGTCACCCACAAGCCCGGTGACGTGGTGAAGGCCGGATGCTTCACCGTGGAGTTTATCCACGTGAACCACTCCATTCCCGACGCGGTGGCCTTCGCCATCCGCACCCCCGTGGGTACGGTAATATTCACCGGCGACTTCAAGATCGACCCCACCTCCCACGACGGCATGATGGACTTAGCGCGGCTGGGCGAGCTGGGAAATCAGGGCGTGCTGGCGCTTCTGGCGGACTCCACCAACGTGGAGCGGCAGGGCTACACCCCCAGCGAAAACGTGGTCGCCGACAGCCTTGACCGGCAGTTCCGCAACTGCGACCAGCGGATCATCGTCACCACCTTCGCTTCCAACATGCACCGCATTCAGTCCATTCTCTCCACCGCCCAGCGCTACGGCCGCAAGGTCGCCGTCTCCGGCCGAAGCATGGAGAACATGCTGAAGGTTGCCCAGGAGTTGGGCTATCTGAAGGTGAAGCCGGGAACCATCGTGGATTTGGCTTCCATCAAGAGCCTTCCCAAGAATAAAATCGTCATCGTCTCCACCGGCTCCCAGGGTGAAAACATGTCCGCCCTGTACCGGATGGCGTTCAGCACCCACAAGCAGGTAGACATCGTCGCCGGCGACCGGATCATCATTTCCGCCTCCGCCATTCCCGGCAACGAAAAGTCCATCAGCAACATCATCAACGAGCTGTACCGCAAGGGCGCAGATGTGGTGTATGAAAAGAGCGAGGGACTTCACGTCTCCGGCCACGCCTGTCAGGAGGAGCTGAAAATCGTCCACGGACTGGTAAAGCCCAAGTTCTTCATTCCCGCCCACGGCGAGCAGCGGCATTTGCAGCTCCACGCCAAGCTGGCGCAGTCCATGGGCATGAACCCCCGGAACATTCACATCGGCGAGATCGGCACCGTCTTCGAGTTCACCGGCAAGACCTGCAAGGTCAACGGCACCGTCCCCGCCGGGCGGGTGTTCGTGGACGGCAGCGGCGTGGGCGACGTGGGCAGCGTGGTGCTGCGGGATCGCAAGCACCTTGCCGAGGACGGCATGATCGTGGTGTGCGTGAACCTGAGCAGCGAGGACGGCAGCGTCATCACCGGCCCGGACATCATCACCCGGGGCTTCATCTACGTCAAGGAGTCCGAAGAACTGATGGACGAATTGAAGGAGGTCGCCATGGAGGCCATCGACCGCTGCCAGCGCAAGCGGGTGCGGGATTGGTCGGCCATCAAGTCCGCCATCAAGAACGACCTGAGCGGCTACCTCTATAAGACCACCAAGCGCAATCCCATGATCCTGCCCGTGATCATGGAAATCTGATAAAATCATAAATGCAGAATGAATGCACCTTTCAGGGCGGTTTCCTGCCCCAAAGTGCTTCATTCTGCATTTATGTACATCCTTGGAGAATGCCTATGCGCTACTATTTTGCCCCCATGGAGGGGCTGACGGACAGCGTTTACCGCCGTCTTCACCACAAATATTTTCCCGGCGTTGACCGGTATTATATGTCCTTCTTCTCCCCCACCGTCCACCGCCAGCTTACCCAACGGGAAAGCCGGGAATTGCCGGAGGCGGACAGCGTGGACTTTGCCGCCGTCCCCCAGGTGCTGACCAAGGTGCCGGAGGATTTTCTCTGGGCGTCGGAGGTCATCCGCGACCGGGGCTATGACGAGGTCAACCTCAATCTGGGCTGTCCCTCCGGGACAGTCACCGCCAAGGGCAAGGGTGCCGGGATGCTGGCTGACCCGGAAGATCTCGACCGGTTTCTGGACGCCGTTTTTTCCAAGTGTCCCATTGCCGTCTCCGTAAAAACCCGGCTGGGGATGCAGTCGCCGGAGGAATTTCCGGCGCTGCTGGACATTTTCAACCGCTATCCCATCCGGGAGCTGACCGTCCATCCAAGGGTACGGCAGGAATTTTACAGCAGCCCCATTCACTTTGACTGGTTTAACTACGCCGTGGAAAGCAGCAAAAACCGACTCTGCTACAACGGAAATCTGTGTACGCCCGCCCAAATCCGGGATTTTGAGAAGAAATACCCTCAGATCAATTCCGTAATGATCGGCCGGGGTCTGATCGGTGACCCCGGAATGCTCACCCCCGGCGGCACCACCGCGGCGGCTCTGGAAACCTTCTTCAGTGAGCTGCTGGAAGTCTACACCCGGGATTTCGGCGGCGCCCGGAACGCCATGTTCCGCCTGAAAGAGAACTGGTTTTACCTCCTGCGCCGTTTTGAGGGCAGCGAAAAGCTGGGAAAGCAGCTGCGGAAAACCACGGATGT
>CAKTKX010000226.1 GCA_934572365.1 uncultured Oscillospiraceae bacterium | reverse complement strand
GTAGCGGCTTGTTGTTAAAGCCCCCCGGCAATTACTTGCCGGGGGGCTGATAGTCAGGGCAGAAGATGCGCGTAATAATGACAGAAGAGACTGTCGGAGTTTCCAGCGTAGCTTTCCCGGAACAGCGCTTTCGCTCTTTCCCGGTCGCCTTCGTAGAGCTTTACCAGACCCAGCAGGTACTGGTAGTAGGCCCGACGGGCAATGGCGGGGTCCTGTGCAAAGGAGATGAAGAAAGGCGTGGTGGAGAAGAAGCCATTGTCTTTCCGGTCGAGGTTGAAGCTCCAGTCCCGCTTGGCGCGGGCCATGATGTTCCATGCCTTTTGCTGCAGGCCAAGGGCTTCGGCACAGAGCGCCTGATAGTAGGGCAGCTCCCGCAGGTGCATGTTGCTGAAGAACTCAACTTCGATATCCAGAATCATCCGGTAAATGGACTGGGCATCCTCTTTCTTCCCCATATGCTCCAGACACTCGGCCATATGGAACTGATAGGGGACGTACTTGCAGCGGTTCCAGATGCCGGAGCCGAGGCTCTTTGGCAGGGTAAGCGCCTTGTCCAGCAGCTCGTAACAGCCTGCCCAGTCACCGGCGGCTTTCTTCGCCATGCCCAGCTGGAACCAGGCGTACATATACTGATCCGCAATGGCGTGCTCGCCGCCCTCGCAGGCCACGAACACATGGCTCAGCAGAAGCTGCAATGCCTTTTCCGGCTGGAAGCTCTGGTTGTAAGCCTTTGCCAGCTCCACAAACAGGTCGTCCCGGCGGAAATCACCGGCGTGAGGCTCCAGAAGCGCGATTTTTTCCCCGGCGGGCGCACCCATCAAATCCAACAGGATCGCGGATTCATACAGCACCTGCTGCGAGCAGTTGAGGCTCCGCGCTTTTTCCATCAGCTTCACGGCCTCATCCTTCCGGTTCAGATGGGTGAAGCAGGCAATGGCCAGAGAGCGGTAGGTCATGTAATTTTCCGGCTCCCTCTCCGTGCTTTCCGCAAAAAGCCTGGCTGCGGCCTCATATTGGCGCTTATCGTACAGCAGGCAGCCCAGCAGGAAGGGGGCTTTCCGGGCGTTCTGTTCCCGGGCAAAGGTCAGAACCCGGATCTCGGCCAGACGGGCAGGGTAGGTGTCGAGGATTCCGGCGGCATCTGCCAGACGGAGGGCTTCTCCGCAGTCCATGCCCTGTTTGTGGCGCAGATACGCCAGGGTATACAGGGTCATGGTGGTATGGGTATGGTATTTGCCGAGCTGTTCCAGCAGTTTGACAGCCAGGGCGTACTGCCCCATGGATTCCAGATCAAGAACCATATCCAGCACGGTCTGATCGGGGGCGGAATCCAGCTTGGTAAAGAAGTGTTTTTCGTCTACGCCGCCTAGCCAGCGAACCAGATTGTTCATGCAATCCTCCGCCATAACACGGTCAATGACGGCCTGAGCAGCATTTTCGTTCCCCATTTCCCGGTAGGCCAGGATCATGACCACCGGTGCCAGCGGATGCTGGGCATCCCGGCTCAGAGCAAGTTGGGCGTGTGCCAGGGCGGTTTCTGTATCGCCCTGCTGCATGGCGATACAGGCGGCTCTTGCCATGGCTTTGGCAACGGCGCTGCCGTTCCAGGCGGCCTTGCGGTACTGATCGTAGGCTTCCGCAGAGCGTTCCTGTGCTTCCAGAATCAGACCCAGCAGATAGTATGGGTCGCCGGACTGGGTGTGCATGTTGAATTTTGTCAGAGAGTCAAGACCCTTCCGGGCGTAGCGTTCCGCCTCGGACAGACGCCCCATCTGATAGCAGTATTTTGCCATGCCCAGCAGGCAGTCCGCGTGGTAGGGGTCACGCTTTAACCCTTCCAGCCAGTAGGCGTCCGGCATCACGGCCGGATCCCGGTATTGCTCCACATGGACGCCGGCGAGATACAGCTCGTCAGCACTGCGAACCTCGGATGCCAGCGGCATGGGATCTTTCACAGGGGGCTTTTTCAGGTTGTCCGGTTTTTCCTCCCGGTAATGGGCGATTGTTTTTTCACCGGCGGTAACGGAAATTGCCACATAGCCCGCAGGACGTGTCCAGGGGAGCATAACTGGGGAGGCCGCGTTCAGCGTCACCTGCTCAGACAGAACAGTCTCAGCGCCGCAGGTGATTTCCACATGGGCGCTGCCGAAGGTTTCCGTGGCCTGAATCCAGACATGCTCCGCTTGCAGCGACAGGGCGCATTTCAGGTTCGCGTAGTCCGGCGTGCCGATTTTTTGGATGGGATACCAGTACTGGGAAAATTCCTTGGTCTCGTAGGGTTCCAGCCAGGCAAAATTGGGCTGGTTGTCGGTGTAGGAGCCCGCCATCAGCTCGGCATACTGGCCGTCGGTGTCGGTGAGGGTATTTTCCCAGGTTTTGGACAGCTGGTTGTAGGCCCAGGTGAACATCTTCTTGCCGGGGGAGATGTGATGATCGCCGATGTGGACGACGCCGCAGTCTAAGCCGTGGTCATAGCCGCCGAAGAAATCATATTGGGAAGCACAGGCAAAATAGGAGGTAGCGTCCTTCGTGTTCTTGTGCCAGGAGATGTCACGGGGAGTGGTCATATCAATGCCGTTGAAGGTGGCGTCTCCGGCAATGGGGTAGGAGATCCGGGAGTCCAGATAATGGAAATTCACATAGGTGACGTCTTTGGGGAAGAAAATCTGGTAGCTTTCGTTCACGGGAACTGCGGCGTTTTCCCACCACAGGAAGCTCTTTGTCACGGGGGTGCGGTTGCACAGCTTCACGCGGGTTTCCAGATAAGCACAGCCGGGGCGCAGGACAATGCCCACCATGCCCTTCATCCGGTCGATGGGGTCGTGCTCGGACAGCCAGCAGATGACGCTGCCG
>CAKTKX010000225.1 GCA_934572365.1 uncultured Oscillospiraceae bacterium | reverse complement strand
GAGCGCATGAAGCACTGCCACAACATGCTGGAGCGCGGCATGAGCCTGGGCATGGACGCCACCGACCTGTGGTTCGACCCCCTGTTCCTGGTCGTCAAGGGTATGCAGGACAAGCAGATGGAAGTTCTGGAAGCCATCAAGATGTTCGCATCCGAAGGCCTGAAGTCCACCGGCGGTCTGTCCAACAACTCTAACGGCGCGCCCAAGACGCTGCGTCCCATCATGGACTCCGCTCTGGTCGCCATGGCGATGATGCAGGGCCTGACCTCCGCCATCGTCAACCCCTGCGACCTGCGCCTGATGGAGACCATCAAGTCCTGCGACATCTTCAAGAACCACGTCCTCTACTCCGACTCCTATCTGGAACTCTAAGCCCGCAGGGCGGGCGGCCAGTGACGTTACGGACTCTGGGTGGTAGTTTGGACATCCTTTGGGCCCCTCGACCGGTTTTGCGGCGGTTGTCGTGACGAGTGGGGGAGATTGAGGATGGATTTGGCACCGGGTGGTTGACGGACTGCGGTTGCAGTTGTTGATTGGGGTGCCGGATGACCATAAATCCCGGAAGGCTGGCATTTGGCTGGTCGGGTAACGTGACTGACAGTTTTCCCATGCATTCCATGGCTGGGAGGGAACCTCCCTCCCAGCCAGTTTGCTTTTCTTACTTTGGTAGAATTTACAATATCCGAACGACCCGGCGCTTTGCCGGAAAATAACTTGGTATATTCAGCCTTCGGGCTTAATATATATTATCTTTGAGGATTACATTATTGGGAGGAATTCACATGAGCGTATTAACCGATCTCATCTATGGCGGATCCAATGCCGTTGCGGGACTGACCGAAGGTGCCGTCAACGACGCCATTGCCAAGTACGGCGCAGACAAGGAGATTGCCTTCCCCGATACCGCATACTTTTTCCCCACCATTTACGCTGCCACCGGCGTGAAGGTCAAGACCCTGGGCGATCTGCCCGCCTGCGTGGGCGTGCTCAAGAGCCTGATCACCAACCAGGAGGATCTGGGTCAGGCGCTGAACGCCGGCCTGGCCACCGCTGTCGGCGCGGAAATTCTTGAGGGACTGAAATACGTTGACGGTGCGAACCCCTATGAGAACGAGTCCGGCATCGGCTTTGTTCCCGATCCCATCATCCGTTCTCTGGGCGTGCCGCTGGTTACCGGCGATATCCCCGGCGTAGCCGTTGTGCTGGGCAAGGCGGACAATGCTGAGGACGTGGTCAAGGTGGTCAAGGACTACCAGAGCAAGGGCATCATGACCTTCATGGTGGGCGACGTCATCGAGCAGTGCGCCGAGGGCGGCGTCAAGATGGGTCTGGAGCTGCGTGTCATTCCTCTGGGACATGACGTGACCGCCGTTATCCATGTCGTCACCGTGGCCATCCGTGCCGCTCTGATTTTCGGCAACGTTCAGCCCGGCAATCTGGCCGCTCTGCTGGACTACACCAAGAACCGTGTTCCCGCTTTCGTCAACACCTTCGGCGCCATTGACTCCGTGGTGGTTTCCGCCGGTGCGGGCGCCATCGCTCTAGGCTTCCCCGTGGTCGTGGACATCGACCTGGGCGAGAATCAGGTTCCCGGCGCTCTGGAATCCGTATGCGACCACGCCGAGACTGTGAAGAAGTCTCTGGAGCTGCGGAACATCAAGATCAAGGTGAAGGAGCTGCCCATCCC
Source organism: uncultured Oscillospiraceae bacterium (assembly GCA_934572365.1). Lineage (GTDB taxonomy): Bacteria > Bacillota > Clostridia > Oscillospirales > Oscillospiraceae > Faecousia. Next base: position 1,176 of record CAKTKX010000225.1, on the reverse strand, counting down.
CGTGGCCTTCGCCGCCGCCTTTGAGGGCGAAATCATCCGCAAGGCCGACATGCACAACGAGATGTGGTCCTCCAAGAACCCCACTGCCGAGCTGGTGGTGATGCGGAATCTGGACGAAATCGAGGACCATAAGATTAACCTGATTGGACCGGACTTCGACCAGGCCAAGGACCTGGCCCTGGCCACCTACGTAGAGGTTGCCGGCAAGAAGATGCAGCCGGACTTCGAGTCCGTCATCGAGCGGAAGTTCCACGCCTGGTTTAACTACATGGAGGGCGTTATGCACACCGGCCAGCGGAATCAGGTCCGTGTCCGTGTGAGCAACGCCGCCTATGACGCTGGCCTGCGGCTGAAGGACTTTGCAGAGGTCCTGTACGTCATGATTATGGACGAGTTCGACGCGGTTGTGGACAAGTGCCAGGTCACCCTGATCACCGACCCTGCCGAGGCCGAGAAGTTCCGGGATGAGATTGCTATGCCACGGTACAATCAGCGTGATGACCGCCTGGCTTCCATGACCGACGAGGCCGTGGACCGCTACTACACCTGCATCCTGTGCCAGTCCTTCGCCCCCGCCCACTGCTGCGTGGTCACCCCCGAGCGTCTGGGCCTGTGCGGTGCCGTGTCCTGGCTGGATGCCAAGGCCACCAATGAGCTCAACCCCAACGGCCCCTGCCAGCCCATCTTCAAGGAGGGTTGCCTGGACGAGCGCACCGGCCGGTACGAGTCCGTCAACAAGGCCGTGGCCGAAGCTACCCACGGCGCTGTGGAGAACGTGACGCTGTACTCTCTGCTGGAGGACCCCATGACCTCCTGCGGCTGCTTCGAGTGTATCTGCGGCATTGAGCCCATGTCCAACGGCGTGATCATCGTCAACCGGGAATACAAGGGCATGACCCCTGCCGGTATGACCTTCGGTGAGCTGGCCTCCTGCACCGGCGGCGGTGTTCAGACCCCCGGCTACATGGGCCATGGCCGTCACTTCATCTCCTCCAAGAAGTTCGTGGCTGCCGAGGGCGGCATCGAGCGGATTGTCTGGATGCCCAAGGAGCTGAAGGACGACGTTGCCGAGAAGCTGAACAAGACCGCGAAAGAAATGTACGGCATCGACAACTTCACCGACATGGTGGCCGACGAGACCGTCACCACCGACTGCGAGGAGCTGCTGAACTGGCT
>CAKTKX010000224.1 GCA_934572365.1 uncultured Oscillospiraceae bacterium | reverse complement strand
GTGAACAGCAGCAGAAACGCGCTGAACACATACCCCGTCACCCCCGTAAAATAGGACGAAAGCTCGTGCCGGAATACCGCTTTCATTTGGTTTCCTCCCCCTTTCCGGAATCGGTCAGCTCCATGAAAATATCTTCCAGGCTCGCCTTCCCGGCGGTCATGCGCAGGATAGCCTTCCCTGCTTTGCTGAACGCGAAGAAGATGTCCCGGCAAACTTCATTTTCCGCCGGAACGTCCAGCTCCAGCGTCACGTCACAGGTACCGTCCTGCCGGGCTTTTACCGTCCGGCTTACGATGTGAGAAACGCCGGAGAGAATGCCGGGAATGTCTTTTTCCGCCGCCTCCACGGTCAGCTCCACGGTGCTCTTTCCCGCAAACAGCCGTTCCAGGTTCTCCGGGGTGTCGCAGGCCACCAGCTTTCCCTTGGACAGAATCAGAATGGTGGTGCAGACCTGCTGCACCTCCGACAGAATGTGGCTGGAAAGAATGACGGTGCGCTCCTTGCCCAGCTGGCGGATCAGCTCCCGAATTTCCGTGATCTGCCGGGGGTCAAGCCCTACCGTGGGTTCGTCCAGAATGATGACCTCCGGGTCGCCCAGCACCGCCTGGGCGATGCCAACCCGCTGGCGGTAGCCCTTGGAGAGATTCTTCATCAGCCGGTCGGCAACGTCCAGCGTGCCGGTGACGGTCATGACCCTGTCCAGCTCCCCGGGAATGCGCTTTTCCGGGATGCCCTTTGCCCGCGCCACGAAGCGCAGATATTCCTTTGGCGTCCTGTCCAGATACAGCGGCGGCTGCTCGGGAAGATAGCCGATAAGGCGCTTGGCCTGGGCGGCGTCCCGGAAGATGTCATAGCCGCCGATGACCACCTCGCCGGAGGTGGCGGCAAGGCAGCCCGTCATAATGTTCATGGTCGTGGATTTTCCTGCGCCGTTCGGCCCTAAAAAGCCGTAGATCTGCCCCTTCTCCACGGTGAAGGACAGGTCGGACACGGCGGTATGACTGCCGTAGCGCTTGGTCAGATGCTTTACTTCGATCAACGCGGTTCCTCCTTCTGATGCTGGGCGCTGCCCATACTCGTCTCCAATTATAGTACCGGAAGCTGAAAGGACTCTTAAAAAAATGTTACACGTCTGTGAATAAACGCAGCCGGGGCGGCAATGCCGTCCCGGCTAAAATTTACGCTGCTGGCAGCTGGACAAAGAAGGTATTGATCCCGTCCGCGCTTTCCGCCCAGATCTTCCCGCCGTGCTTGGAAACAATGCTGTCCGCGATGGACAGTCCCAGACCGTAGCTGTGATTCATGCTCCGGGCTTTATCCATGCGGTAAAACCGCTTGAAAATGTTCTTCAAGTCCTCCTTGGATATGGCGTCCCCGGCGCTTGCCACGGAGAACAGGCAATGGCTCCCCTGCCGCCGGAGGATGACCCGCACCGTAGAATTGTCGGAAGCGTACTTGGACGCATTGTCCAGCAGAATGTCCGCCACCTGTTTCAGGTGTTGCTGACTGCCCTTGACGAAGAGGTTTTCCTCCACATTGCTTTCCAGGGTCAGCCCCTTTTCAAAATACACCGGCTCGAAGGGCAGCAACGCATCGCTTACCAGCTCGCTGAAATTCAGGCGGGAAAAGACCAGATTCTGCCCGCCGTTGTCCGCCCGCGCCAGCTCCAGCAAACTTTCCACCAGCCCCCGCATCTGATGGGACATGGTCATGATGCTGTCCACGAACCGGCTGCGCGCCTGTTCGTCGTACTCCGGTTCCTGCAAAAGCTCCGCGTTGGTCAGGATCACCGTCAGGGGCGTTTTCAGCTCGTGGGAAGCGTCCGCCACAAACTGGCGCTGTTGGTTCCACGCCGTCTCCACCGGCTTCACCGCCCACCTTGCCAGCAGGAAGGACAGCCCCAGAAACACGGCGAAGCCCAGTACGCCGATGATGATGCAGGTGTTCGTCAGGCTGCGCATGGTGGCAAGCTCGCTGGACATGTCCACAAAGACGATGGTCTGCCCGAAGGGCGTGGTACGCTTCTGAAAGCGCAGACTGTAGTCCTTCAGGATGCCGGTATCCTCGCCGGAATTGAGCGCCAGGGTGATGATCTGCTGAATGGCTTCCGTATCCGTCAGGTCATAGTAGCCGCCGAAGCTGGCAGACAGCTCGCCCAGAGTGTTGACGCTTACATAGAAATAAGGAAGCTGCGCCTGTCTGGGAAATTCCCCGGGGCGGCCGGGGGAGGCGCGATCCTCCATAACGCTCTGCATCACCCGGATGCTCTGCTGCTCTAAATTATCATGGGTAAAATGGAGCAGCATCCCGAGGATTGCCAGCAGCATGACGGTGACGATGGCCATATTGATGCAGATGAATTTGGCTCTAAGTCGGCGAATCATTCTTCCGCCACCTCCAAACGGTATCCCAAGCGCCGGACAGCCTCAATGCGCACATTGGAATTGATGGCGCTGAGCTTCTTTCTCAGAAAGCCCACATAGACCTCCACATGGTTTTCCACGGCGTTGGAGTCGTAGCCCCAGACCCGGGCGAGGATCATTTCCTTCGACAATATCCGATCCTGCGCCTGAAGCAGAAACCGCATCACATCAAACTCCCGGGCGGACAGCCGAACGCTTTTCCCGCCGCAGACCAGGGTGCAGGTATCCAAGTCAAGGGAAGTATTGCCGAACACCAGCTCGTCCACCTGTTTTCCCTGACGGCGAAGAAGGGCATTGATGCAGGCCAGCAGCTCCCGGGTGTCGAAGGGCTTGGTCAGATAATAGTCCGCGCCGGAATTCAAGCCGTAAATTCGGTCTTCCACGGCGGACTTTGCCGTCAGCATGAGGATGGACGTGGTGCAGCGCTTGGCGCGCACCTCCCGGGCGAC
>CAKTKX010000223.1 GCA_934572365.1 uncultured Oscillospiraceae bacterium | reverse complement strand
GGGGTGGTATCCGCTGAATATCTGCACATGACGGAAAAGCAGCTGAACATGGTTGCCGACGCTCTGGACTTTGCCATCCAGCCGAACATCCCCACCCAAGCCGATGTGGATGCGCAGCCTGCGCCGCCTCAGGAAGCGACTCAGAACGGCTATACGCTGGAAGTGAAATCCGTGGAGGCCGACGGCTATGTGGCTCAAATTCTTATTGGCATCACCGCCCCGGAGGATATCGTTCTTTCCACAGAGAAGCCTTTGCGTTTTGCTAATTGGCGGGATATGCTTGTTCCTGCCGACGGCTCTGAGGCAGCCTTCGGCCCGGTTAATACTCTCGACGATGGTGACGGAAAGGCCAACACCATAGACGTTCTTCTGACGCAATCCGTCACCGCAAAGAATACGGATGCCCCCTTTGCCGCCGGAAGCACCTGGACTCTTTATCTGGTTGACCTGGTTTACAGCAGCACGGACGAAACCCTGACCGAAGGAGAATGGCAATTCCCCATTTCCTTTGGGGAGGACAACGGCGACTACCGGGAGCTTGAGCTGCTCACCAGTCCCATCCTCATGAAAGCCGGCACGGGCTGGCTGCCGGACGGAACGGATGTTGTCATGGAATTCCCGGTTTCCTCCTTCAAGCTTCGCAAATTCAGCAGCGAGATCGTGCGGGATACCGCCGCCGAGACCGAGGAACAGCGCGCCGAGTCCTATACGGATTTTTATGGGTGGAATGGTCACTTCATTTGTGTCGTCATGAAAGACGGCACAAAAATCGAACTGTGGAATCAGGAAAATGACAGCGCCATTGATCTTGCGCAGATAGACTACGTTCTCCTCCCCGACGGCACAAAGCTGCCCGTTCCTGAGCAATAACCCGATATAAAAGCGGGGCAGTCTGCAATTCCGGCAGGCCGCCCCGCGGCTGCGTTATTCCGGGACGGTTTTTCCACTTCCCTTTCTCCCAAAAGTCTGCTATACTGTAGAAAAAGGAACTACTAGGAGGCAGTATATGGAATTTCTGCCCATTACCAGACGGGAAATGCTTGACCGCGGGTGGGACGTCTGCGACTTTGTGTACATCATCGGCGACGCCTACGTCGATCATCCGTCCTTCGGTCACGCCATTATCAGCCGGGTTCTGGAAAGCCACGGCTACAATGTGGGCATCATCTCTCAGCCGGATTGGAAAAATCCCAAATCCATCGACGTTTTCGGCCGTCCCCGGCTGGGCTTCCTGGTCTCCGGCGGCAACATGGATTCCATGGTCAACCATTATTCCGTCACCAAGCACCACCGGAAAACCGACGCCTTCACCCCCGGCGGCGTCATGGGCAAGCGCCCCGACTACGCCACCACGGTCTACTGCAACCTCATCCGCCAGACCTACAAGGACGTTCCCATCCTCATCGGCGGCATCGAGGCGAGCCTGCGCCGTCTGGGGCATTACGATTACTGGTCGGACACCATGAAGCGCTCCATTTTACTGGACAGTCAGGCCGACCTGCTCATGTACGGCATGGGGGAAAAAACCATTGTGGAGGTGGCCGACGCTCTGAATTCCGGGCTGGACGTGAAGGACATCACCTACATCGACGGCACGGTGTTCAGAACCAAGGAGCCGGACGACAGTCTGCCCACCGTCACCCTGCCCTCCTTCGCCGAGATCAAGGCCGACCGGCGCAGATACGCCGAGAGCTTCAAGATCCAATACGCCAACTGCGACCCCTTCACCGCCAAGCGGCTGGCGGAGCCTTACGACAATTTCTTCGTGGTGCAGAATCCGCCCCAGAAGCCCCTGACCACGGCAGAAATGGACGCGGTATACGACCTTCCCTACATGCGCGCCTACCACCCCAGCTATGAAAAGGCAGGGGGTGTCCCCGCCATTGAGGAAGTCAAATTCAGTCTGGTGTCAAACCGTGGCTGCTTCGGCGCCTGCTCCTTCTGCGCCCTGACCTTCCATCAGGGGCGGATCGTCCAGACCCGAAGCCACGAGTCCATCCTCCGGGAAGCGGAAATCATGGTGAAGGACAAGGATTTCAAGGGCTACATCCACGACGTCGGCGGCCCCACCGCCAATTTCCGCCACCCGGCCTGTGAAAAGCAGCTGAGTAAGGGCGCCTGCGGCGGGCGGCAGTGCCTGTACCCCACCCCCTGCAAGAACATGAACGCCGACCACTCGGACTATGTCGCATTGCTTCGCAAGCTGCGGAAGCTCCCCGGGGTCAAAAAAGTGTTCATCCGCAGCGGCATCCGCTTCGACTATCTGCTGGCGGACAAAAAGGACACCTTTTTCCGGGAGCTGGTACAGTATCACATTTCTGGCCAGCTGAAGGTCGCCCCGGAGCACGTATCCGACGCCGTCCTCGCCCGGATGGGCAAGCCCCGGAACGCGGTGTACAATCAGTTTGTGGAAAAATATTTCGCTCTGAACCGGCAGTACAATATGAACCAATACCTTGTCCCCTACCTCATGTCCAGCCACCCCGGCTCTACCCTCAAGGAGGCCGTGGAGCTGGCCGAGTACATCCGGGACATGGGCTACAACCCGGAGCAGGTGCAGGACTTTTACCCCACCCCCTCCACGCTGTCCACCGTCATGTACTGCACCGGCCTCGACCCCCGCACCATGGAGCGGGTCTACGTCCCCACCGACCCCCACGAAAAAGCCATGCAGCGGGCGCTGATTCAGTACCGCGACCCGAAAAACTACGCCCTCGTGCGGGAAGCGCTGGTGAAGGCGCACCGGGAAGATTTGATCGGTTCCGGGGCAAAGTGCCTCATCCGTTCCGCGCTGCCCCGTCCCGTGCGGAAGAAACCGGGACAGGCAAGCGGGAAACGCAAGCCGTCCAAGTAAAGAAACACGCTGCCACTC
>CAKTKX010000222.1 GCA_934572365.1 uncultured Oscillospiraceae bacterium | reverse complement strand
ATCCTCGCGGTCGCCATTCAGAAGGCGCTGGAGGAAAACCATGTGACGGTGGAATAACGTCAAAATTTGCGGGATGCAGAGTTTTCTGCATCCCGTTTTTTTTACGGCTGCGCCTTTGGATATTCCTCCCAGTCCAGATCCTGGTAGGGGTATACCCTTCCCCAGCCGTTTTCCGTCCGCTGGATGCTGCTCCTGTGGCCGGACAGCAGCCGGACGATATCATAGACGTTGATCCAGATTTCCGAATTGCATTCCTTCTGACTCTCGTCGAATACCAGCTCCAGGCCGAAGTGCAGATGCACCGTCTCGATGTTGTTGACGTTTTCCCGGTCGGAATAGCCGGTTCTGCCCATGAAGCCGATGACGTCCCCCGCCTGCACGGTGTCCCCCTCGGCAAGTCCCGGGGCGAAGGGTGTATCCTTCTGCAAATGGGCGTAATAATAGTAGCGCCGGCTGTCGAAGCTGCGGATGCCCACCCGCCAGCCGCCGTACCGGTTCCAGCCCATGGCCTCCACCACGCCGCCTTCCACCGCCACGACGGGCGTTCCCAGCGCGCCCATCAGGTCGTTGCCCAGGTGCTTCCGCCGGAATCCGAAGGAACGCGCCACGCCGAAATCGTCGCAGTGACTGTAGCCGTACCCCGCCGCAATGGGGGAAAACGCCTTTAAGCCATAGGTCGCCACCCACTGCCCGTCCTTTTCGATGGCGTAGCTGCCCACAAGGCCGCCCAGAACAGCCGTGTACGCCCGGTGGTAGTAGTCATAATATTTGTACAGGTCGCCCAGCAGCTGTTCCGGGGATTCATCCTTTTTCAAATCGGAAACCGCCTGTTTTACCGAAGCAAGTCCGCACTTTCCCCCGGTGCGGCAGGCTGCCAGCGCCAATATGTCGATCCAGGAAATGTGCTTTTCCTGGTCAAAGGTCGCAATGTCCTGTTCCAGCGCATATTTCATGGACTCATAGGACACGTTAAACTCCACCCATTTGATGCTCTCCGCCCGAACCGGCAGCACCAGCATGGGCAGAACCAATATGGACGCCAAAAGCCGCTTCATATTCTCACCTCTTGGGTTAGAATATGAAGCGGCCGATTTTTTATCAGTGGAAATAATTGGACATTACGCTAAATCCCGCACAACATCCTTGGCAACCCGGTAGATATCCTCCATGGTGGTCAGGGACGAGATCTGATTCTTATAGTATCCGCTGTGGGGAACGCCCTTTAAGTACCAGGCAAAGTGCTTTCTGGCTTCCAGGCAGGCAATGTGTTCGCCGTGGTCTTCCTCGGCAAGCTGGAACTGCCGCACCGCCACCGCCACCCGGTCTTTGAGGCAGGGGCGTCCGGCGTATTCTTCCCCGGCGAGGGCGGCGTTGACCTCCCCAAAAATCCAGGGGTCGCCGAACACACTGCGGCCGATCATCAGTCCGTCCGCGCCGGTACGTTTCAGGCATCGCACCGCCGCCTCGCCGCCGGTGATGTCGCCGTTGGCAATGACGGGGATGGTCAGCTGCTCCTTGACCTTGTGGATGGCGTCCCAGTCGGCGGTGCCGCTGTAGAGCATACTCCGGGTGCGCCCGTGTACCGCCACCATGGCCGCGCCGCTGTCCTCCATGCGCCGGGTAAAGTCCAGCACGTTGATGCTGCCCTTGTCCCAGCCCAGGCGGCATTTGACGGTGACGGGCACGTCCACCGCTTTGACTACGGCTTCCACGATCTTCCCCGCCAGCTCCGGCGTGCGCATCAGGCCGCAGCCGTCGCCGTTGTTCGCCACTTTCGGCATGGGGCAGCCCATGTTGATGTCCAGAAAGTCGCAGCCGGAAATTTCCAGCGCCAGCCGCGCTCCCTCTGCCATGGTGTCCGGGTCGTTGCCGAAAATCTGCGCGCCGCAGACACTGCCCGGATTTTTCCGAAGCAGCCTGGCGCTTTTCTGATCCCGGTACACCAGCGCCCGGGAGGACACCATTTCCGTCACGGTGACGCCTGCCCCCAGCTCGGCGCAGACGGTGCGGAAAGCCCAGTCCGTGACCCCCGCCATAGGCGCAAGAAACACGGGGTTATTCACTTCGATCGTTCCGATTCGCAATACCCTCACCTCATCCGCAGGGAAAATTCCCCTCTGGGCGGCACCTCGCCGCCCGCAGCAATATGGGGGATTGTATCACAGATCGGGTCGTTTCGCAACCTTAAAACAATACCGTAATGAGCCAGGTAAGCCCGGTCAGCAGCGCGCCGCCCGCCGCCCACACCGCGCCGTAAAGGTACAGATGCCGCCTCTTTTTCATCCGGTCGCCGGTGTGGATAGCCTTCTGGGCTTCTTTCAGAAGCGCCTCGTCGGTGATTCCCTCCCCCACCGCGTTGTCCTTGAGAATGAAAATCGCCTGTTCAAACAGCTTCGGGTCGGGAGAATGCACCACGATCACCTGACGGGAAATGCCTTTTACCATAATTTACCGCCTCCTTATGGAAAAGTTTTCCCACAAGGAGGCGATTTATACCATCACGGTTTATTCTTCGTCCTTCGGCCGCTTATACCGCCCCTTCGGCTCCCATGCCGCCAGCGGATAACGCTGCATGGCGCCGAAAATCCGTTCCTTCAGATCGGGATAGGTCTTGCTCAGCTCGAAAATCAGCTGCTTGACCTCTCCCCGCTTCGTGACTTTATCCACAGGACAGCGGTTTTGCAGCACCGGCAGGTTCATCCGCGCCGCGAAATTGTCCAGCGTCTTTTCGTGAATGTACAGCATGGGGCGAATCTGCACAATACCCGTCCTGTCAAGGTTCGTCACCGGCTGGAAGCAGTTGATGCGCCCCTCGAACAGCAGGGACATGAGAAATGTCTCCACCGCGTCGTCATAGTGATGTCCCAGCGCCAGCTTGTTGAA
>CAKTKX010000221.1 GCA_934572365.1 uncultured Oscillospiraceae bacterium | reverse complement strand
TAGCGGCAGTGGCCGCTGGCCGCAATCCTGCGGCCTAATAAAACGCTTTTAAGCGTTTTATTAAAAACTCGTATAAGGAGGAAAAATGCTGTATCTTGCGCGGAGTCTTTCCCAGCTGCGCTTTGGCAGCCTGATGGCGGTTTATGCGGACGCCAACCGGGAAAACGGTCGGGAATCCTGGCCGGAGGAGCCGGAAATGCGGCAAATTCAGCTGGCGGAAGAGGAGTTTTACCGCTATCTGAGCCAGGTGTTCTTCAAAACGCCGGGGGCGATTTGCGCCGTCTGGGAGGAACACGGACGGTATGTCAGCGCCTTGCGCTTGGAGCCGTACCGGGACGGGCTTCTGCTGGAAGCGCTGGAAACCGACCCGGAGCAGCGGCGAAGGGGCTATGCCGCCGGGCTGATAGAGGCGGTGCAGATGTATCTTGGGGAGGGCGGGAAGCTCTATTCCCACGTGGACAAGCGGAACCTGCCATCTCTGAAAACTCACGAAAAATGCGGCTTCCGCCGGATTGCGGACGTTGCCGTCTATGTGGACGGCTCGGTGAACCGGAAGGCCTGCACCATGTGCTGGGAAGCGTGAAAACAAGAAACCCTCCGTATGACCAAAGTCATACGGAGGTTTTGCTTCGCATTACATATTCACCACGTTCTGGGGCTTTCCCTCAAGAAAGCAGCGGATGTTCTCAATGACGCAGTCCAGAAGCCGCTGACGGCTTTCCCGCGGCGCCCAGGCCATGTGGGGCGTGATGATGCAGTTGGGGGCGGTCAGAAGGGGATTGTCCGCCGTGATGGGTTCCTCGGATACCACGTCCACGGCGGCGGCACGGAGATGGCCGCTTTCCAGCGCGGCCTTTACCGCCGCTTCGTCCACCAGGCCGCCCCGGGAGGTATTGATGAGGATGGCGCCATCTTTCATTTTTGCGAGAGTGTCGGCGCCCACCAGCTTCGCCGTCGCCGGGGTGAGGGGGCAGTGGAGGGAGACAAAATCCGACTGGGCGAGCAGGGTGTCCAGGTCAACGTACTGTGCCAGCGCTTCCCCGTCCGGACGGCGGGTGCGGCTGTAGGCGAGGACGTGCATACCGAAGGCGCGGGCGATGTTCGCCACGGCCTGACCGATGCGCCCAAAGCCGACAATGCCCAGTGTCTTCCCGGCAAGCTCCATCTGCGGGGTATCCCAGAAACAGAAGGCGCCGCAGGTTTTCCACCGACCAGCGTGTACCAGCGCGTCGTGATGGCCGACCCGGTGGCACAGCTCCAGCATCAGCGCAAACGTGAACTGCGCCACGGCGGCGGTGCCGTAGGTGGGAACATTGGTCACCGGAATGCCCCGGCGGGCGCAGGCGGCACAGTCCACGGTATTGTAGCCCGTCGCCTGAACGCAGATCAGCCGGATGCCCGGGCAGGCGGACAGCAGCTGCTCGGTGACGGGAAGCTTGTTCACCAGCACGATTTCGTTGCCTCCAATGCGGGCAATGGCTTCTTCCACGGTGTCCGTGCGGTCATAAACGGTCAGGTCGCCGAATTGGCGGAGAGGTTCATAGCTCAAATCGCCGGGATTCAGGGCGCGGCCGTCGAGAATAACGATCTTCATGGCAATTCCTCCTTGCAAAACAGGCGTATTTTTGATAGGATAGAGAAAACGCTTTTGTGGGGTGCGCGATGGAAATTCTGTATCAGGATGCAAGCTTTCTGGTCTGCATCAAACCGGCGCGAATCCTCTCCACCGACGAGCCGGGAGGACTGCCGGGGCTGGTGCGGGAGGCTTTGGGCGACCCCAAGGCCGACGTGCGTACGGTACACCGGCTCGACCGGGTGGTCAGCGGCGTGATGGTGCTGGCACGCAGTGCCGACGCGGCATCGGATCTGTCCCGTCAGATTCGGGAGGACCAATTCCGCAAAGAATATCTGGCCGTCGTCCACGGTAGGCCGGAGAATCCGGAAGGGACGCTTCATGACCTGCTGGCGCGGGACAAGGCCAGACGCATGACCTTCGTGGCGGAAGCCCCGGGGAAGGGCGTGCAGGAAGCGGCGCTTTCCTACCGTGTTCTGGAATATGCAAACGGCATGTCTCTTGTGCGGGTGCGGCTCCACACCGGGCGCACCCATCAGATCCGGGTGCAGTTTTCCAGCCGGGGAATGCCGCTGATGGGGGAGCGGAAGTACGCCGTTTGGAACGACCCCTGCGAACTTGCCCTGTGGTCGGCGAAAATCGGCTTTTATCACCCGGGGACGGGGGAATGGGTGGAATTTTCCAAAGAACCGCCCGCCGTGTTCCCATGGACGGAATTCGGAAAAATTATACCATAGATTTCCGGCGTTGAAAAGAGTGGAGGAAGAAAAATGATGTTAAAGCTTGTAAAATTGGAACCAAAGTACCGGCGGCACCTGAACGACATGATGTCCCAGTGGTACGCGACGGGGGAAAAAATCATCCCCTATGCCATCCGGCGGCTGGACTACCGGGATTTTGACAATTATCTTGCCAATCTGGACGTGCGAGAGGAGACGGAGGAGCTTGTACCGGACTCCACCTTCTTCTGCCTGGATACGGAGCAGGATATTTTCGTTGGCGCGGTGAATATCCGCCACCGCCTGAATGACAGGCTGCTGTTGGACGGCGGCCACATCGGCGACGGTGTGCTGCCCTCCCAGCGGCACAGGGGCGTCGCCACCCGCATGATCGCTCTTGCGCTGGAGGAATGCAAAAAGCTGGGAATCGACCGGGTGCTGATGGTCTGTGACAAGGACAACATCGGCTCGGCCAGGAGCATCCGGCGCAACGGCGGCGTTCTGGAAAACGAAGTGGAAGTGGACGGCGTGGTGGAGCAGCGCTATTGGATTGACCTGGGACGCCAGACCCACTATGATTTCTTCCAGAACCGGGAATGCGA
>CAKTKX010000220.1 GCA_934572365.1 uncultured Oscillospiraceae bacterium | reverse complement strand
CTGGCGCTGCGGGAATTGGAGGATTACTACGGCGTGACGCTGTTCGAGCGGGTGGGACGCCGGATATCCCCCACGGAGTGCGGCCGGGAATTCTACGGCTACGCCGTCCACGTGGTGTCCCTGATGGACGAGCTGGAAAAGCGGATGCGCAACTGGGACGCCATCGGCACCGTCCGCATCGGGGCGACGGTCACCATCGGCACCTATCTTCTGCCGGAGCTGGTGCGGCGGTATCAGGCGGAATTCCCGGCGCTGCATGTAGACGTGCAGGTTTGCCGCGCCAGTCAGGTGGAGCAGTTGGTTCTGGACAACCGCATTGACCTGGGGCTGATCGAGACCCAGCCGGAGCATGAGGAGCTGGTAGCCGTCCCCTTTTCCCGGGACGAGCTGCAAGCCATCGTGCCGCCGGATTCCCCCCTGGCCGGGCGCGGGGAAGTGACCATTCAGGAGCTGGCGCAGTTCCCGTTTCTGATGCGGGAGCCGGGGAGCGCCGGAAGAAAGGCATTGGACGGGTATCTCGCGCTGCACCGGCTTTCGGTGCAGCCCGCATGGGAAAGCGTCAGCACCCAGGCGCTGATCAAGGCGGTCGTGGAGGGTCTGGGTGTGGCGGTGCTGCCAAAATTGCTAATTCAGCAGGACGTTGCCAGCGGGAATGTGATTCCGCTGACGCTGAAGGAACCCCTGCGGCGAACCCTGAATATCGTGTACCACAAGCGGAAATACCTCTCCGAGAGTATGCAGCGCTTTATCGCGCTGTGCCGGGAGACGGGGGAACAGTAGAAAAACACGGTGCAGTCCCATTGTACAGGGGCTGCACCGCGTTTCATTCAGTGCATTTCTTCAATATGGTAGATGTAATCCAGGGAGGACAGCGCCTCGATGATCTCCACGTGGGTCTTGTATTTCTTGAGTTCCTGAGAGCAGATGGTCAGGGAAATGGAATACACGCTCAGCCCGGAACCGGCGTAAGCCTGGTTGGCTTCGATGTCGTCGATGCGCAGACCCAGACGGCGGCTCACCGTGACAAAATCCCGGAGATAAGAACTGCTTTTCAGCTCCATATGAACTTCAAAATGATTGGAGCGGTTTTTCAGGTACGCTTCGAAGGCGGGGAATCCCGCCAGAATGGACAGCAGGAAAATGTACACGATCAAGGTCAGGGTGTACAGCCCCGCGCCAGTGGCGAAGCCCAGAATGCAGCAGCTCACCAGTCCTGCCGAGGTGGTCAGTCCCTTGATCTGCCCCCGGGAGGAAAAGAGGATGGAGTTGGCGCTGACGGAGGTGACGGCCAGCAGCGTCGCCGCCGACAGCAGCGGCAGCTTGCAGCCCAGAAGCACGTATACGTATTGATCCAGCAGCATGGACACCGTGGCGGAGAAGGCCGCAAGCACAAAGGTGCGCAGACCGGCGCTGTGCCGCTTGCTGGAGCGCTCACAGCCGATGGAGGCCGCCAGCGCCACGATCAGCGCGATGCGCAGGAGTGCCGAGCCGAGATTCAGACCCGCGCTCCAGGCACCAAGCAGACCCGCAATGGGATCCTCTATGGACAGTAGTTCCTTCATTTCCGTTTCCTCCCCGGCATAGCGGTGTTGGCTTTCCCCGGCGTCCCGAAGAACGCCTCCATCTGGGCGGAATGCTCCACCGCGGCTTCGGTGAATGCCTGTTCGTCCTCGTAATAGGGGTTGTTGTGCTTGGGCAGCTCCTGCTGAATGGCCTGAATCCGGGCAATCAGCAGCTCCACCTCAGACTTTGGCGGCTGCCCCGGCTCCGTAGCCGGAATGGGTGCCAGATCCTCCAGCTTGTTGGAGTAGGAGCCGGACAGGTACAGCGACAGCTTGGCGCAGGCGGGGCCGATCAGCTCGTAAAGCACGCTGGACGCCAGAATGATGGTTTCCAGGGCGTTGCCCACCTCGCCGCCCAGCGTCCGGGCGCCGGTAGCCGCCAGACCGATGGCCACGCCCGCCTGGGGAATCAGGGCAAGCCCCAGGAAATTACGAACCTTTTTGTCCTTTTTCGTCATAAGGCAGCCCAGGAACGCACCGGCATACTTGCCCACGATACGCACCAGAAAATAGAGGATACCGACCACCACCAACGGCGTTGTGCCGATGCTCTCGGAGTTGTCCACCAGGGCATCCAAATCAAAGTTCAGACCCGAGCGCACGAAGAACAGCAGCAGGATGGGGGGGCTGAAATAGTTGAGCTGCTGGAACAGCCGCTTGTCGTCGGTGAGGTTCATGTAGACCATGCCCATGGACATGCACCCCAGCAGTGGGGAAACGTCCAGCATGGCGCAGATGCCGCAGAAGGCGAACAGCAGGGCAATGGAGACGATGAGCCGGTTATCCGTGGAGCGCTTGTGGAGCAGCAGCTTCAGGAAGAAGCCAAAGCCCCCGCCCAGCAGAAGCACCAGCGCGTTGACAGCCAGGGGTTTCAGCACGGCGCCGGCATGGAACGCGCCGGTGGCCGAGGCCAGCGCCACGGAAATGGCAATGCTGTAGGCAACCAACCCCACCACGTCGTCCAGCGCCACCACCTGCAAAAGGGTGTCCACAAAATCGCCCTTGGCGTGGGTCTGGCGGATGGTCATAACGGTGGAGGCCGGCGCGGTGGCCGAAGCCAGGGCGGCAAGGACGATGGAGAAATTCAGCTCCAGTCCCAGTACGAAGAAGGTGATGATAAACACCAGCACCGAGGCGAGGATCGCTTCAAACACCGTGATGATCATGACCTTTGCGCCGCTTTTTTTCAGCGTGTCGAATTTGAAGAATTCGCCGGTGCTGAAAGCGATGAATGCCAGCGCGATATCGGCGATAAAATCCATGCCGTCGATCACGTTTCCCGGCACCAGGTTCAGGCAGTAGGGGCCGATGAGGATGCCCGCCACGATGTACGCCGTGACGTTGGGCAGCCGCAGCCGCTTGGTGAC
>CAKTKX010000219.1 GCA_934572365.1 uncultured Oscillospiraceae bacterium | reverse complement strand
GCACGGCGGTTTCCGGCGGTGACGTTTTCGATCTCCCCCCGATGCTCCGGGGCGGTGCCGGGGGTCAGGCCGTAGGAGTCCCACAGCTTGTCCACGATCTGCTTTTCCTCCATAGAGGAGGTGACCTTCTTCTGCTCCAGCAAGGCGCAGGCACGCTCCATGTTGAGGATGTCCTTGTTCTTTTCCTGGGCGTCCCGCTCGGCGCGGGTCTTGGAGGCTTCCGCTTCCGCCCGGTCTTCCAGAGTCTTTTGGAGAAGCGCGTTCATCCGGTCGGACTCAGCGTCGTTTTCCTCCTGTTTGACTTTCAGCTGGGCGATCTCTCCTTCCAGCCGGAGGATGTCCTCCCGGATGGCATCTGCCAGGGCTTCCTTCTTCTCCCGGTCGCCCTCCATGGCCGCCCGGAGATTCTGCAAGTCCGCAATGTGGGTTAGCGCCGTATCCCGCTCGGCTTCCAGCGCCGCTTCCGCAGTTTTCAGCTCCGTCATCTGCCCGGAGATGGCGGCGTTCGCTTCCGCCGCTTCCGTCTGGCTGCCTTCCAGCTGCGCCAGGGTCTGCCGGGTCTCGGCAAGCTGCTGGGTGTACACCTGAATCTTCGCCTGCTGGGCGGCATAGCGCTCCCGGTCGGAGGTCTCCCGTCCGTTCAGAGAATCCCGCTCCCGCTGGGCGGAGGTCTCCGCCTCCACGATGGCATTCAGCAGAATTTCAAACTGCTTCTCCTGCCCCTGCAGGCGCAGTACCTGATCCTCCGCGCCGCGGAGCTGATCCTGCGCCGCCTTCATCTGGAATTCCACCTGGTCGCACTGCCGCTGGGCTTCCTGCATATCCGCCTGGGCAACCAGCAGCTCCTGTTCCAGCTTCTTTTCCTGTGCCGTCAGCTTTTCCAGCTCGTTGGCACGGGACAAAATGCCCGCTTCCTTATTTACGGAGCCGCCGGTCATGGAGCCGCCGGGATTCATCACCTGACCGTCCAGGGTGACAATCTTGAACCGCCCCCGGTACTTCTGGGACATGGCGATAGCGGCGTCCATATCGGACACAATCACCGTTCTGCCCAGCAGATTTTCCACAATACCCCGGTACTTTTCGTCGCTCGCGGTCAGCTGGGAGGCAATGCCCACAAAGCCCCGGCAGTTTTCCAGCCCCGTTTCCTGTAGACTCCTGCCCTGGATGTTGGACAGGGGCAGGAACGTCGCCCGACCGCCGCCGGTGCGTTTCAGGTAGCCGATGGCCGCCTTACCGTCCTGCTCCGTCCCAACCACGATCTGCTGCATGGCCGCGCCCAGCGCGATCTCAATGGCGACCGTGTAGCTGTCCTCGGTGCGGATCAGCCGGGACACGGGGCCGTGAATATTCCGCAGCGCCCCTCGCTGGGCTTCCTGCATTACCATGCGGACGGCCTTGTTATAGCTTTCAAAGTCCCGCTCCATTGCCCGGAACACTCTGGCCTTGGCCGTCACGGAATCCCGCCGGGTGGTCATGTCCCGGATTTTTTCCTGCAATTCGTCCCGGCGCTTGACCCGGGTATTCTGCCGGAGGGCGTAGCCCGCGATGGTGTTGTTGGCGGCGGTCACTTCCTCCTGGGCTTTTTTCAGCTCCCTGCGGCAATTATCCAGATTGGTCTGGGCTTCCTGCTGTCTCGCCGCCCCGGCGGACAGGTCGGCATTCAGCTGCTCCAACCGCTCTTTGGTCTGCGCCATGCTCTCTTCCAGACCCCGCACGTCGGCCTGACGCCCCGCGACGTCCGCCGCCAGAGAGGATTCCTTTCCCCGCAGCTCCAGAAACTGCTTGGTCAGTCCCTGAGCGCTGGCCGTCATGGCGGTGAGCTTGTGCTGCAATTCCTCCAGCTCCCGGCGCTTTCCCGTGAGTGCCGCTTCGATTTCTTCAATTCTGGCCTTTGTCTGGTCAATCTGGGACACGATGCCGCCGGAGCGGTCTTCCTGCCCTTTCAGCTCTTCCTCGATCCGGGAAATGTTGGCGTTGTTGTTTTCCACATTGCCCCGAAGCACGGCCATCTGCCCGTCCAGCTGCTGATGCGTGGCGGAGAGCATATTCACTTTCAGGCGAACGGTTTCCAGCTCGCCGTCCCGGGTGCGCAGAGCTTCTCCCAACTGGTCTGCCTGACGGTACAGAGCGTCCAGATCGTCATGCGCCTGCTGCAAAACGAAGGACGCGGACGCATAGTCCTCCTCCGCCTTCTTGGCGGCGGCGGAAAGCCTGTCCAGCGTGTCCAGCCACACGGCCACCTCCACGCCCTTTAATTCGTCCTTCAGTTCCAGGTATTTTTTTGCCTTTTCCGACTGCTGCTTCAGCGGTTCCAGCTGCAATTCCAGCTCGGAGACCTTGTCGCCGATGCGCAGAAGGTTGTCCTCAGTGGCGGCCAGCTTCCGCTCCGTCTCCTCCTTGCGGTGACGGTATTTGGAGATGCCTGCGGCTTCCTCAAAAATCTCCCGGCGGTCGCCGCTTTTCAAAGACAGAATTTCGTCGATTCTGCCCTGGCCGATATTGCTGTAGCCCTCCCGTCCCAGACCGGTGTCCATGAACATCTCGTTGATGTCCCGCAGGCGGGCGGACTGCTTGTTGATGTAATATTCGCTGTCCCCGGAGCGGTAGTAGCGCCGGGTGACCATCACCTCGTCGGCGTCGTAGGCCAGCGCCCGGTCGGAATTGTCCAGCGTCAGGGTCGCCTCGGCGAAGCCAACGGCGGTACGCTTCTGGGTGCCGCCGAAGATCACGTCTTCCATTTTGGCGCCCCGGAGGGTTTTGGAGCTTTGTTCGCCCATGACCCACAGAATGGCGTCGGAAATATTTGATTTTCCGGAGCCGTTGGGGCCGACGATGGCAGTAATGTCGTCGCCGAACCGGATCAGCGTCTTGTCCGGGAAGGACTTAAAGCCTTGCAGTTCCAATGATTTCAGATACACAGCATAACCTCATGTAAAAGAGAGTAAAAGATA
>CAKTKX010000218.1 GCA_934572365.1 uncultured Oscillospiraceae bacterium | reverse complement strand
AATACATTTCTTACCGCCGCCCAGGCGGTCTGCCGTGAAACGGCTTAAATAAAATGATGAAATCATTTTATGAAGAAATAGTATTATTCGTCGGCAATGCGGTATCCCACGCCCAGCTCATTGATGACGTACCGGCTGTCACCCGGACGGCAGCCAAGCTTCTTGCGGATGTTCGCCATGTTCACCTGTAATTTTTTCACGCTCCCGTCGTCCATGCTGCCCCAGACGGAGCGGATGATGGTGGCGTAGGTCAGCACCTTGCCTGTGTGCTGGCTCAGAAGCGCCAGAATGTTGTATTCCGTCTGGGTCAGGTGAACCAGGCTTCCCCCGACGCTCACCTGCCGCCGGTCGTAGTCGATGAGAAGATCGTCCACCGTGAACAGGTTGGCCGGGGCGACCCGCGCCCGGTTCCGGCCAGCACGGAGCGCCGCCCGCACCCGCGCCAGCAGCTCCGCCGTCCCAAAGGGCTTGGTTATGTAGTCGTTGGCGCCTAAGTCCAGGGCGGAGACCTTGTCGTTTTCCTCCGTCCGGGCGGACAGGACGATGATGGGAACTGTGCTGAAAAGACGCACCTGCCGGATGAATTCGCCGCCGTCCATGTCCGGAAGCCCCAAATCCAGCACCACCAGATCCGGTGTATAGGAGGAAAAGATCAGCAACCCCTGACGGCACCGCTCGGCGGTCAGCACCTGATAGCCGTTGGTCTCCAGAATCGTCTGGACAAAGCCCAGAATGCTCTGGTCGTCCTCCACAATGAGTACCTTATATTTGTTATTCCCCATTTTCGTCCTCCATTTCCAGCCGGAAGCCAACCTCGGTTCCGCCGCCGGCTCGCTTGTTTGCCCAGATTTCCCCGCCATGGGCCTTGATAATGGCGCTGCACACGCTCAGACCGATGCCCATGCTGCTGCGGCTCTGGTCTGTGGGCGCTTCACTGTCCAGCATGCCCGTGAACAGCTTGGGAAACTTTTCCTCCGGGATGCCGCAGCCGTCGTCCTCCACGTAAAAATACGCCCAGGAGCCTTTGACCTCCACCCGAAGCCGGAGATTCTCCATGCCCTTGGCATGAAACACCGCGTTTTCCAGCAGGTTCATCAGCACCTGGGAGATCAGCATGGCGTCCATGGGGATGCTGACGAATTCCTCCGGAATCTCCACATGAACGTCTACGTCCGGGTAGTGCTTGTGGAATTTCACCAGCACCGTGTCGATCAGTTCCTCCAGAACGGTATCGTTCTTGGAAAGGCGGACGGTGCCGGCATCCACCCGGGTCACGGACAGCAGATTCTCCACCATCCGCACCAGCCATTGGGCGTCGGCGCAGACGTCCGACAAAAGCTTCATGTGGGTCTGCCGGGGGAGGGCGTCGTAATTGTCCCGCATGGCGGAGCAGGCGCCGTAAATGGAGGTCAGGGGCGTGCGCAGATCGTGGGACACCGCCCGCAGGAGATTGCCCCGCATCCGTTCCTTTTCCGCCTCGGCCTTCATCTGCTCCTGCCGCTTGAGCTGGGTGGTCAGGGTGCTGGTCATGATGGACACGATCAGCATCACCACCGCGGAGGCCAGGCACTCCGGGCGGATCAGGTTGAACGCCCAGTAGGGATAGGTAAAGGCGTAATTCACGGCCATGACGCTGACCAGAGAGGAAGCGACCCCCCAGAAATATCCCTGGGTTCGCCAGGCGATCAGGAATACGCCCAGCACGAAGACCATGGGCGTTACGGAGAGGATACCGAACCATTGCAGCAAAAACAGATTCAGAGCAAATGCCGTCACCAGAATGACCGCCGCATAGGCAAAGTCCCCCCAAAAGCGCTTGTGCTGCTTCATCATGCTCACCTCACTCGCTTATTATAGCATTTTTTGTCAGAAAAACATACCCCAGATTGGGGAAAGTTTTCCCGGATGGCAAAGGTTCGGTAAAGAAACCATTCCGATCCTTTGTCAAATGCCCATTGACAAACGCCCCCTTCTTTCCTAAAATGACAAAAAAGGCAAGGAGGCCGCGCCATGGGAAGAGCGTCTACAAAAAGCAACAAGAACCGTTACCAGCTCATCCGGGAGGAGCTGGGGCTTTCCAGAGAAAAAGCCGGCGAGCTTCTGGAAGCCGTCACGCCGGAGCGGATTGAGAAAATCGAAAGCGGGAAATCCCTTCCTCACCCCGACGAGGTGCTGACCATGGCGGCCAAATACCGCCGCCCCACTCTGTGCAATTACTACTGCTCCAACCAGTGTCCCATCGGGCAGACCTATGTGCCGGAGATCAGGATGAAGGAGCTGTCGGCAATCGTATTGGAAATGCTGGCATCATTGAACTGCGTCAACCGGGAAAAGGATCGCCTGATCGAGATTACGGCGGACGGCAGAATCGACGGGGACGAAATCGACGATTTTATCCGGATTCAGGAGGAATTGGAGAAAATTTCCGTAACAGTGGAAGCCCTACAGCTCTGGGCGGAGAAAATGCTGGCAAACGGCGTCATCGACCCGGAGCAGTACCGAGCCAAGAAGCAGAAATAATTTGATTGAATGAACAGTGAATGGAGCGTATCGGCAAAGATACGCTCCATTTCTCGTACCGGGATGCACCCCCTTGGCTCTCCCCCTGGGAGAGCTGTCACCGAAGGTGACTGAGAGGGTACCGCACCCTGGTATACCCTCTCCGTCCTCGCTGCGCTCAGCCACCTCTCCCATAGGGAGAGGCAAGGGGGCTTGCGCGGTATAAAAGTGTACCCCACTTGTCTTCGCCGCTATTTTTCTTTTTGAGGGGAAATAGCCCCGTCTATTTTGCCGCTGTCGCCATGGACGTTCCCCCGCGCCGGGGGTATAATAAGGATGTAAACAGACATCACGGCAAAAGGCGCACCCCGGAAAGTTTGTTGACACTTCACCGTATCTCTGATACAATGAAGTCACTATCATGGAAAGGAGATTATGATATGAAATCGGCTGCT
>CAKTKX010000217.1 GCA_934572365.1 uncultured Oscillospiraceae bacterium | reverse complement strand
AGCCGCCGCCAACCAAGCCCCAGACGTCGGAATCGCTGCGCTTTTCCAGCAGCAGACGGTTCTTGCAGGTGATGATGGCATTTGCCCCCAGATGGGCGGGCATGGTGGTTTTCGGCGCGTCCTTGGGGTCGCCGTTGTAAAAGGTCACGATCGCCATAGTGCTTCCTCCCGCAGTGCGAGTGAGATTTTTCCTCATTATAATACAACATATTCCCGGCGATTTCCACCCCGAAGTTGCGGCAAATCAGCACACTCTGTCCATTAAGCACCAGCAGTGGGCGCGGATGAGGTATTTCAGGGCAAACTGCCACTGCCGCCCATCCGCCGATCCACGGCACAGAAATATTCTCGCTTCCACGCCCACGTAGGGGATTTCCTTCACGCTGATAATTTCGTCAATATTCACCCGGATAAGCCCCTGTTCTTCGTCCTCCACCCGCAGCCGCAGCGGGCGGATATCCCCGTTGGCGCTGCATACCGAAATGACATCCACCGGACACGTTTTCCGCACCATCGCGTCCACCTCCTTTTGTTTCCGTCATTATAGCACATTTGTTCGATATATGCAAGAGGAATTTTCTGGTTGCGCCGCCGCCCGGCGTCTGGTATAATAAGGACAGATAAAAATAATGGGAGAACCGCTATGCTGAAATACCCCTGTCTTGTCCTCGACCACGACGATACCGTCGTCCAGAGCGAGGCCACCGTCAATTATCCTTTCTTCTGCTACATTCTGGATCAGTTCCGCCCGGGAACGAAAATCACCCTTCACGAATACACTGAGGGCTGCTTCCGTCTGGGCTTTGCCGACATGTGCCGGAAATGGTATCACTTCTCCGAGCAGGAGATCGTGGACGAATACCACGGCTGGCAGGAATACATCGTCGATCACATCCCCGCCCCCTTCCCCGGCATCGGAGACATCATCCGCCGCCAGAAGGAAGCCGGGGGCATGATCTGCGTCGTTTCCCATTCCTGCATCCAGAACATCACCCGGGATTATGAGACCCACTTCGGCATCCTCCCCGACGACATCTACGGCTGGGATTTGCCGGAGGAACTGCGGAAGCCCAGCCCGTGGCCGCTGGAGCAGATCATGGCGAAATACGGCTATACCCAGTCCCAGCTTTTGGTGGTGGACGACATGAAGCCCGCCTGGGAGATGGCGAAAATCGCCGGCGTCCCCATCGCCTTTGCCGGTTGGGGTCGGAGGGATTACCCGGAGATCACGGAGGAAATGACCCGGCTGTGCGACTTTTCCTTCGCGTCCACGAAGGATTTGGAACATTTTCTGTTTGACGAGGTGTAACGATGGCAGAGCAGGCAATTTTCACCGTACTGGTCATGGTATCCGACGGCAACGGCAATCTTCTGATGGAGGATCGCAGCGACCCCGGCTGGCCGGGCATCTGCTTCCCCGGCGGACACGTGGAGCCGGGGGAGGCCTTCACCGCGGCCGCCATCCGGGAAACCCGGGAGGAAACCGGGCTGACCATCGAGAACCCGACGCTGTGCGGGGTCAAGCAATTCCAGACCCGGGACAACGCCCGATATGTGGTATTTTTCTACAAAGCCGACCGCTACACCGGAGAATTGCAGTCCTCCGACGAGGGCGAGGTGTTCTGGCTGCCCAGGCAGCAGCTGTCGGAATGCCGTCTGGTGGAGGATTTTATGGACATGCTGAAGGTCTTTGAATCCGACACGCTGAACGAATTTCAGTATTATCAGGAGGACAACGGCGAGTGGGGATTGCGTCTGCTGTAAACGGAAACAATTGCTTTTCGGGGCGGTATAATCCCCTTGACAGTTATGGTATAATGACCGTAGAATTGCGCAGGGGGTGAGACATCTGGAAAAGGCAAGCGTAAAGGTCATGGCGCGGAACCGGGAAGCCTATCACGAATACTTCGTGGAAGAAGAGATCGAGGCAGGCATTGAACTGGTGGGCACCGAGGTCAAGTCCATCCGGGCAGGCACGCTGAACCTGAAGGACGCCTGGTGCGGCATCAAGAACGGCGACATGCTCTTAAACCAGATGCACATCTCCCCTTACGACCACGGAAACCGCTTCAACGTTGACCCCCGCCGTCCCCGCCGGCTGCTGCTGCACAAGCGGGAGATCATGCGGCTCTACGGCAAGGTCAAGCAGGATGGCTACGCCCTGATTCCCCTGTCCGTCTACTTCAAGGGCAGCCGGGTGAAGGTCAAGGTCGGGCTGTGCAAGGGCAAAAAGCTATACGACAAACGACAGGCCGCGGCAGAGAAGGACGCCAAGCGTCAGATCGACCGGGCCATGAAGGAGAGAAATCAATGAATCCTACATTCAAGATCACCATGGAAAACGGCGGCGTCATCGAGGGCGAGCTGTATCCCGACAAGGCGCCCCAGAGCGTCCGCAACTTCATCGATCTGTGCGATCATCATTTTTATGACGGTCTGATCTTCCACAGAGTCATTCCCGGCTTCATGATCCAGGGCGGCTGTCCCGAAGGCACCGGCATGGGCGGCCCCGGCTACTGCATCAAGGGCGAGTTCTTCTTCAACGGCGTCAAGAATGATCTGAAGCACAAGCGGGGCGTTCTCAGCATGGCGCGTTCCTCCTCTCCCAACTCTGCTGGCAGCCAGTTCTTCATCATGCACGCCGACGCCAAGCATTTGGACGGTCAGTACGCCGCCTTCGGCAAGGTGACCTCCGGCATGGACGTAGTAGACGCCATTGCCTCCGTCCAGACCGACCGCAACGACCGTCCTCAGGTGGAGCAGAAGATCGCCTCCATCACCGTGGACACCCACGGCGAGACCTATCCGGAGCCGAACAAGCTCCCTGATCCTTACGGAAGATTCTAAGGCAAGCTATCAGCTGCAAAATGCCGACGGTATTTTGCAGCTTCCCATGGGGCCGTACTGGTTTCGACGGGGGTAGTGAGGCTGGAATAGCGGGCCGTGGCGCCTGGCCACGATAAAAC
>CAKTKX010000216.1 GCA_934572365.1 uncultured Oscillospiraceae bacterium | reverse complement strand
CTTCCAGGGTGGAAAGCTCGTGGTAGTGGGTGGCAAACAGGGTCTTTGCCCCCAGACGCTTGGGGTTGGCGGCATATTCCAGAACGGCGCGGGCGATGGCCATGCCGTCGTAGGTGGAGGTGCCCCGGCCGATTTCGTCCAGAATCAGCAGACTGCGGGAGGTGGCATATTTCAGAATGGTGGCGACCTCCGCCATCTCCACCATGAAGGTGGACTGGCCGGAAGCCAGATCGTCGCTGGCGCCGATGCGGGTAAACACCCGGTCGACCAGTCCGATCTTCGCACTGCGGGCGGGGACGAAGGAACCCATCTGCGCCATCAGCACGATCAGCGCCACCTGGCGCATATAGGTGGATTTGCCCGCCATGTTAGGGCCGGTGATGATGGACACCTGGTTGTCCTCAGCGCCCAGGTGGGTGTCGTTGGGGACGAACAGGGAATCTTTCAGCATGGCCTCCACCACGGGATGGCGGCCGTTTTCGATGGAAATTTCCTGCCCCAGGGTGATCTCCGGGCGGCAATAGCCCCGCTGCACCGCAACGGCGGCAAGGCTGCACAGCGTGTCCGCAGCGGCCACGGCGGCAGCGGTCTGCTGCACCCGGGCGGCCTGCTTGGCAAGGTATTCCCGAAGCTGGGTGAAGATCTGGTATTCCAGGGCGGTGAGCCGGTCTTTGGCGGTAAGCACCTGATTTTCCAGCTCTTTCAGCTCCTGGGTGATGTAGCGCTCGCAGTTGGCGAGGGTCTGCTTGCGGATGTAATTCGCGGGTACCTGGTCGATAAAGGATTTGGATACTTCAATATAGTAGCCGAACACCCGGTTGAAGCCAACTTTCAGGGTGCGGATGCCGGTTTTTTCCCGCTCCGACGCTTCAATGGCGGCAATGGTGCCGCTGCCGCCCTCCATGATGTCCCGCAGACGGTCGGCTTCCTCGCTGGCACCCTTGCGGATGATGCCGCCCTCCCGGATGGTCAGGGGGGGATCGTCCACCAACGTGTTTTCAATACGGTCGGCGCAGTCCGTCAGAGGGTCGATGGCCGCTTCCAGTTTTTTCAGCAGGGGAGAGTCGCATTTTTGCAGCTGCGCCTTCACGTCGGGCAGCGCCCGGAAGCCCCGGGCAAGTCCCAGCAGATCCCGGCAGTTGACGGTACCGGTGACGATGCGGGTCTGCACCCGCTCCAGATCGGTGACGTCCCGCAGGGCTTCTTCCAGCTCGCCCCGGACGATGACGTTGTCCGTCAGCTCCTCCACCGCGCCGTGGCGGCGGGTGATTTCAACCGGGTCAAGCAGGGGCTTTTCCAGCCAGGAGCGGAGCATCCGCCCGCCCATGGCGGTGTGGGTCTTGTCCAGCACCCACAGAAGCGTTCCCCGCTTTTCCTTGGAGCGCATGGTCTCCGTCAGTTCCAGATTCCGCCGGGCGTCCAGATCCAGCTCCATGAACCGGCCGGTTGTGTAATATTGCAGCTCCCGGATGTGGGCGAGGTCGTTTTTTTGCAGGGTCAGCAGGGTTTGCAGCAGCGCGCCGCTGGCAATGACGGCGGCGGGCATTCCCGCAATGCCCATCTGGGAAAGGGTGGCGTGGAAGTGGTCTTCCAGCAGCGTTTCCGCGCTTTCCAGAGCGAACAGTTCCTGTTTTCCCTCGCTGACGCAGCAGCTTAAGCGGCGGAAAACGGCGTCGTCGATGACCTCGCAGTCCACGTCGGAACCGTAGCGAAGGATTTCGCTGGGGGCGAAGCGGCCAAGCTCGGAGGCCACGTTCTGGGCGTCGGAGCAGACCGTGGTGAAGAACGCGCCGGTGGAAACGTCGCAGAAGGCAAGACCGAATTTCCCGCTTTCGCCGTAAATGCAGCCGATATAGTTGTTTTTGTTCTCGTCCAGCATACAGCTTTCGGTGACGGTGCCGGGGGTGATGATGCGGGTGATTTCCCGCTGCACCAGCCCCTTGGCGGTGGCAGGGTCTTCCATCTGCTCGCAGATGGCGACCTTGTAGCCCTTCTGCACCAGCCGGGCAATGTAGGAGTCCACGCTGTGGTAGGGGACGCCGCACATGGGCGTCTGCTCCTCCTTGGGCTTGCCCCGATCACGGGTGGTCAGGGTGAGATCCAGCTCCCGGGCCGTCAGCTTGGCGTCCTCGTCAAACATCTCGTAAAAGTCGCCCAGGCGGAACATCAGGATGCAGTCCTTGTGCTGATCCTTGATCTGCTGATATTGCCGCCGCATGGGGGTCAGTTCATTCGTTGCCTGTGCCATATGTTGATTCCGTCCTGTTCTATGTTTTTCAGCAGATATCCGCCGCTTTTCCGCTCAGGCTCCAGGTGGTGGCGGCGGTGATGGTGATATTCTGATAGGTGCCGATCATGTCGTCCCGGCCGGGGAAGCGCACCAGACGTCCGCCCTCGGTGCGGGCGGTGAGAAGGTCTTTGTCCCTGCCGTCCACCAGACAGCGGAGGGTCTTGCCGATGTAGGAATTGTGGATTTCCTCGGAAATGGCGTTCTGCACTGCGCAGAGCCGGTCAAACCGGCGGTTTTTCTCCTCCTTTGGGGTCGGGTCGTCCATTTTCGCGGCGGGGGTGCCGGGGCGGGGGGAGAAGATGAAGGTGAACAGACTGTCGTAATGCACGGACTGAATCAGGCTGATGGTTTCTTCAAATTCCTCCTCGGTTTCCCCGGGGAAGCCCACGATCACGTCGCTGGTCAGCACCAGCTCGGGCATGACCTTTTTGGCGTAGTTGACCTTTTGCAGATAGGTCTCCCGGTCATAGTGGCGGTTCATGGCCTTCAGCACCCGGGAGGAGCCGGACTGGAAGGGGAGATGGAGCTGCTTCGCGATTTTGGGATATTGTGCCATGGTGTCAAAAAGCTTTTCACTGGCGTCCCGGGGATGGCTGGTCATGAAGCGGATGAGAAAATCTCCCGGAATCCGGGCAATGGCGGCCAGCAGGTCGGCAAAATCCATGCCGCAGCTCAAATCCTTGCCATAGGAGTTGACGTTCTGCCCA
>CAKTKX010000215.1 GCA_934572365.1 uncultured Oscillospiraceae bacterium | reverse complement strand
ATCGTCAACGAGGGCGCGACGGGGCTGATCTGTTTGATTCTGTAGGCGAAAATGTGGGCGTTCCGGCATTCCTTTCTTGACATTCCCCGGTTGCAGAGGTAAACTAAAGAAAAAAGGGAGGAATGCACAGTGTCCATTACCATTGAATACCTTTGGAAAGACCGCAAGCGTCATCTGGGGATGCCCCTGTCCTTTACCCGCTATCAGATGTCCGAGGATCGGCTGTTCCTGTCCCAGGGATTTCTGAACATCAAGGATGATGAAGTCCTTCTTTACCGGGTGCGGGATATCGACACCAGACGCAGCTTGTTCCAGCGCCTGTTCGGCGTGGGAACCATCACGGTTCTGTCCTCCGACAGAACCACGCCCACGCTGGTGCTGAAAAACGTGAAGAACCCGCTCTTTGTCAAGGAGCTGATCCACAAGCAGGTGGAGGAAATGAAGATGAAGCGCCGGGTTCGCTACGGCGAGATCGCAACCACCTGCGACCATGACGACGATGACGATCTGGACGATCGATAAGGCTTTTGCCCCGCCGCTGCAAAGCGGCGGGGCAGTTTTGTGCGTTGGCTTCCTTAAGAATTTCTTTGCCCGGTAAAATAAATGTTTACCCTTTGGGAAATTCGTGTTACAATATGCTTTACGATTGAAGTTGTTGAGGGGGAGTCCCTGTGAAGCGAACCGGCAAAAAATTCCGGTGGAATTATACGGCGCTGGCCTTTGCCATTCCCTGCGTAGGAATGCTGTTTGTCATGCTTATCAGCAAATACGAGCCGTTCGGCAAGTATTCCATGCTGTATTCCGATATGTACCACCAGTATTATCCCTTCTTTGTGGCGTTCCGCCGCGCGATCCGCAGCGGGAGCGGGCTGCTGTACACCTGGAGCGTCGGCATGGGGATGGATTATCTGGGGCTGATCTCCTACTATCTGGCGTCGCCGCTGAATCTTATCAGCGTGCTGGTGCCGGAGGGGTGGCTGCTGGAATTCTTTTCCCTGCTGGTGCCGGTGAAGCTGGGATTTGCGGGGATGTTCTTCGCCATTTTCCTTAAAAAGCTGTTCGGCAAAAACGATGCGTCCATTGCGGTGTTCGGGGGCTTTTACGGGCTGTGCGCCTGGGCGCTGGGGTATCAGTGGAACGTGATGTGGCTGGATACCTTCGCCCTGCTGCCCCTGGTGGCGCTTGGAACGGTGTGCCTGCTGAAGGAGAAAAAATTCTTCCTCTACACGGTGACGCTGTTTTTGTCCGTCTATTCCAATTATTATATCGGATTCTTTACCTGTATTTTCGTTTTCCTGCTGTTTTTCGTGTATGAAATTTGCCGCTGGGGCGGATGGAAGAAGCTGTTTGCGGATTTCGGGAGAATCG
Organism: uncultured Oscillospiraceae bacterium; assembly: GCA_934572365.1. GTDB lineage: Bacteria > Bacillota > Clostridia > Oscillospirales > Oscillospiraceae > Faecousia. The sequence continues at coordinate 1,636 of CAKTKX010000215.1, read as the reverse complement.
CCCTGTTTTCCGTGCTGGCGTTGGGAATGACCGCCATTCTGACCTTCCCGGCGCTGTCGGCTTTGCAGACCACCCAGTCCAGCGTGAACAATTTCCCTACCGGCTTCCGGCTGAACATCGCCAAGGAAAACACCGTCAAGGGGCTTCTGGACGCTATGCGGCAGGTGGCGGGGAACATGGGTGGCAGCATCGAGCCGACCTTCAAGGAAGGCCTGCCCAATGTGTACTGCGGCATTTTCAGCATCCTGCTGATGTTCCTGTACCTGATGGCGAAGGACATCAAGCGCAGGGACAAATGCTGCGCCGTGGGGCTGCTGCTGTTTTTCAACGTCAGCTTTATCATCCGGCAGCTGGATTTTATCTGGCACGGCTTCCATTTTACCAATATGATCCCATACCGGTTCAGTTTCCTGTACAGCTTCGTGGTGCTGTACATGGCCTACCGCGCCTGGCTGATGCGCAGGAAGTTCCGCCCGGTGCAGATCGTGATTGCGGGTGTGCTGACGGCGGGGATACTGGCCTGCTCCAATGAGCTGTTTGAGACGGTGCCGCTGGAGCTGGGAAGTCTGACGCTGCAAATTCCGCTCTACTTTATATATAACCTGATATTTCTGGTGCTGTATCTCACCGTCATGCTCTACGGCCAGCTGGAAGTGCCGGAGGGAATTACGGAGCGGCAGAAAATCCGCGCCCGCGCCAAGCGGAACCGTCAGCGCGCCCGGATCCGGATTCTGGCGCTGTCCGTCATGGGTGTGGAGCTGATTGCCACGCTGGTGTGCTTCGGGCTGTACTTTACGGGTACCGGCGTGTCCAATTACCCCAAGGGAACCACCTATACTGCCTCCGTCATCCGCTACATGTACGAGCGGGAGGACGATAACCTCTTCTTCCGGGCGGAGACCACCCATTCCCAGACCCTGAACGACGGCGCGCTCAACGGCTACAACGGCATTTCCGCATTCACAAGCTCTGCCAATGTCAGGGTCACGGAATTCATGCGGGCGCTGGGCTATGGCGCGAAGAACACCTATAACCGCTACTGCTTCGAGGAAAGCTCCCCGGTGGCAAACCTGTTTTTGGGCATCAAGTATATGATCGAGCGGGACGGGAAGGACAAGTCCAGCACCTATTTTGACGAGGTGAACCGCTTCGGCGTGGCGTCCTTGCTAGTCAATACCGCGTATCTGCCTTTGGGCTTCCTGACGGAGCCGGAATTGGCAGACCTGGATTTCTCTGCCAGCAACGGAACCTTCCAGTTCCAGAACGATCTGTTCACCGCGGCCACGGGGATTGACGAGGAGGTCTGGCACAAGCTTCAGGGCGAGAATCTGACCATCACCGGCAACGGCGCGGACATCACGGAGAGCAATTCCACCGGCTACTGCAAGTATTCCGGCTGCGTTTCCGGTGCGAATGTGACCTATACCTACACCGCCGACCGGGACGGCTTCGTGTGCGTCCATCTGAATCTGCCCAAGCGGAACGATTTCTACGTCAGCGTCAACGGCGTGGAGCTGTACAAGGAGACCATCAGCCTGCCCCAGATGATCGCGGTGGGGGATGTGAAGACCGGAGATACCATCGACATCCGCGTCGAGTGCGACAAGGACGAAAGCAGCACCATGACCCTCAGTGC
>CAKTKX010000214.1 GCA_934572365.1 uncultured Oscillospiraceae bacterium | reverse complement strand
CTTGACCCTTTGCGCCCTGCCTGCTGAAAAGTAACCAAGGGGCGGTTAAGCCGCCCCCTGTAATAGATTTCTACCAGAGCCGTAAACAATTTTGCGTATATCTCTTGACACTACCCGTTAGAATGGTTACAATAAATGAGTTATTGGGGAAATTTTAAGTTCTACTCGACTGCAAGGGCTTGGGGTCTTGTCGGTTCGAAAAACAGGCCGATTGAACAAAGTCTTTTCATTGACGAGTACTATAAACAGGAGTTGATTAGTAACGACATTGGTTTACGTAGAGCGACAGCATCGTATATCCAAATGTAATTCGGAAAACCAACCAAACGTTGGTTTTTCGGGGGCCTGCTAACAGCTTGCTAACAGAGTACCCAGTACAGCATCGTATATGCCATCACATAGGCAAACAATTGCGGTTATAAAAATGGCATATTAGGCCACAAAACAGTATGATTTCGGAACAAATCGTGTGCGTGGCCAGTACTCCGTGCCTACTCCTAAGCGGTAGGTCGGAGGTTCGAATCCCCTCTGGTGTGCCACAAAGGCCGCAGCCTCATGTTTGATCTGCGGCCTTTTTTCTGTAATTCCCTATATCCCACAGGAAGTGAGAGATTTTACTATGAACATTGAATTTGACGCATATAAGCAGAAGCTGAATGACTGCCGTCCTGCGCTGGAAGGGCTGGCGGATTCTCTGAATCTGGAGGGTATGCGCAACGAGCTGGAGCGGCTGCACGCCATGCAGGAGGCTCCCGGCTTCTGGGACGACCCGGATAAAAGCCAGAAAATTGTTGTCAAAACCCGTCAGATCGAGAGCAAGATCGAACGTTACGAGAAAATGCTGTCGGACTGGGACGACCTGATGACCATCTGCGAAATGGCGGAGGAAGAGGACGACGACTCCATGCTGGAGGAGCTGAAAACCGGCTTCGCCGCATTGACGGAGGCCATGGAGTCCTGCCGTCTGGAAACCCTGCTCACCGGCCATTATGACAAGAACAATGCCATGATGAGCTTCCAGGCCGGCGCGGGTGGCACCGAAGCCCAGGACTGGTGCCAGATGCTCTACCGGATGTATACCCGCTGGGCAGAGCGCCACGGCTTCACCTATAAGATCATGGACTATCAGGAGGGCGACGAGGCCGGCCTGAAATCCGCTTCCATTATGATCGAGGGCGAGAACGCCTACGGCTTCCTGAAGGGGGAGAACGGCGTCCACCGTCTGGTGCGGGTCTCGCCCTTTGACGCCAATGCCCGCCGCCAGACCTCCTTTGCCGCCGTGGAAGTCATTCCGGACATCGAAAACGACAGCCAGGACGTGGAAATTCGTCCCGAGGACTACGAAATGCAGGTCTACCGTTCCTCCGGCGCGGGCGGCCAGCACATCAACAAGACCTCCTCCGCCGTTCGCCTGATCCACAAGGCCACCGGCATCGTGGTTTCCTGCCAGACGGAGCGGAGCCAGTTCCAGAACAAGGAGACCTGCCTTCGGATGCTGCGCAGCAAGCTGGTGGAGATCAAGGAGCGGGAGCATCTGGACAAGATTTCCGACATCAAGGGCGTCCAGCAGAAGATCGAGTGGGGCAGCCAGATCCGCAACTACGTGTTCATGCCCTATACGCTGGTCAAGGACACCCGCACCGGCTGCGAGACCTCCAACGTAAATGCGGTCATGGACGGCGCGCTGGATCCCTTCATCGAAAGCTATCTGAACTGTCTTGCCACCGGCAGCTGGGTGCAGAAATAAGGACACGTGAACTTTTTTGAGTTTTTCGGGTTTTCCACTTGATATTTGGAAAAACATATGCTATACTATTCGGGCTATCGTGAGGTTCGTGTAATATTAACGAGCCATTTACCATTCGCTGTCCGCGAATCTGGCGGAGGGAGGTTTTTGTAATGGGTGTTTTGGAGACGATTCTGATTGTTTTGGAGGCTCTGTGCAGCGTTGCGCTGATCGTGGTCGTGTTGATGCAGTCCGGCAAGGAGGCTGGTCTGTCCGCTGCGATTTCCGGCGCTTCCGAATCTTATCTGAGTAAGAATAAGAAGGGCGGCCTGGATCATACGCTGGCCGTGTCCACCAAGTGGATCGCCATTGCCTGGGTTCTGCTGACCCTGGTGCTGAGCTTCATGTAATGTGAAATGATGAAAGGCCACGGAAGTATCCGTGGCCTTTCTGTATAGTATTGGAGGGGAAGGACGGTTATGAAACCATTTGTTGCGGACGTACATATGCACTCGCTGCTCAGCGGCCACGCCTTTGGCACCATCCGGGAGCTGGCGGCGGAGGCGTCCCGGCGGGGGCTGAGCCTGATCGGCGTTACGGAACACGCCCCCGGCATTCCCGGGACGGTCGATCCGATTTACTTCCGGAACCTCTGTGACGCCCCCAGGGAGCTGTACGGCGTGGAGATGCTTTACGGCAGTGAGGTCAACGTTCTGAACGGGGGAGAGCTGTCCCTGGATCAGCGGCATCTGAATTACCTGGACTACGCCATTGCCGGGATTCATGGGACGTGCTATGAGGACGCGGGGGCTGTAAAGAACACGGACAACGTGATCCGCTGCATGGAAAATCCCAAGGTGAAGATCATTTCTCACCCGGATTCCTACCTGTATCCCATGGACTACCCGGCGCTGGTGGAGGGGGCGAAGGAATTTGGCGTCGCTCTGGAACTGAATAACAGCTCTCTGAGAAAGCCCAAATCCCGGCCGAACTGTGTGGAAAATTACCGGAAGATGATTCCGCTGTGCATGGAACGGGGTGTTTTCGTCGTGGTGGATACGGACGCCCACGACCCCAGCGCGGTGGGCAATTTCGATCTGGCGCGGAAGCTGCTGGAAACCATGGACATCAATGAGGAACTGATTCTCAACAACGATTTGCAGAAGCTTAAGAAGTTCCTTTTGGACATATAAAAATGTGCAGGACTACGGATTTTTCCGTAGTCTTTGCTGTTTTCTGGTGAGAGATTGCGATAGACTTTTGATGGCGCCTGTGGTAGAAT
>CAKTKX010000213.1 GCA_934572365.1 uncultured Oscillospiraceae bacterium | reverse complement strand
TGCGCAGGGCCAGGTCGGATTTGGTATCCCCGGCCACCAGCTTGAAGCGCTCGTTGGGATAAACGGGCACCAGAGAATCGAAGGGGGTGCGTTTGGCGTTCTGATCCGGGGTCAGGCCGTTGACGCGGCTGATGTAGACCATGGCGTTATAGCGGTCGCCCTCCCGCTGGGGACGGGTTTTGCCCTCCACATAATCGCCGGTGCGCAGGCCGAAGCGGCGAATCTGCGCGATGGAGACGTAAACGTCGTTTTCCCCGGGCAGGTAATTATTGGCGCGCAGGAAGCCGTAGCCCTCGGGGCGAATCTCCAGCACGCCCGCGCCGTCGGAACAATCTCCCGCCGCCAGCATTTCCGGCACTGCGGGGTTCACCGCGCCGTATTCCGGGATGTATACGCTGTCGCGCCGGGGCCGCAGGGGCTCCATGCCCGGCTGAGACGCGCCCATGGGCAGATACCCGTTCTGGATGGGGGGATAACCGGTTTCCGCGTCCCGCTGCTGGGGCAGATAGTCGCCCTCCGGACGGTAGGCCTCCTGCCGGGGCTGGGGATAATACAGGCCCTGTTCCTGCCGGGGTTGGGCGTAGCCGTTCTGCCCGGCGGGGGCGTAGGGGCGGCGCACGGGCTGCTGAGGCTGCTGCCACTGAGGGGACTGCTGAGGTTGCTTCTGTTCTGCTCCGCAATAGGGGCAGAATTTCACGGTTTCCGCGATTTCTTTGCCGCAGTTGTAACAATACATGTTCCTCTCTCCTTTGCTTTCGTATATAAATAATGTAACGCTTTGACCGGGCCGTGTCAACGATTCTTTTCTGATTTGATGCGGCGTTGGCACAGCGCGGTTGTTTAAGGATAATAGTCTTCCGCCTGGAAGGTCGGCCATCTGTCGCTATGGCTTTCAGCGCCGCCGGTGCATTTTCCGGAATCGACGAATACTTCAAAAACCGCATAGGTAACGGGGGCTTCTCCCTTGATGAAGTAGTCTTTTATGAAGAAATACAGCACGTTTTCGCCATCTTCCGTGGCGCGGCAGGCTTCTACGATATTGTCTTTGCACATTTCCCGCCCATAGAAGTTCCGATAGATGATAAGGCAGTCCTCAAGGCTGATGGGGTAGCTCAAAGATGCTTTTGGCTGAACCGGCTTATCGGACTGCTCAGAGGGCGTCTCCCCATTGTAGTAGATGCTGTATGTGCGTATCGTACCGGCAGAGTTCAGATGCTTGATTTCCGTTACATACCCATTCTCATCTGTCCGCAGTTCGGCTACCTCACTCAGCAGAGTGTACCAAACCGACTGTCCGGCTTTGTCCGGGATGGAAATTCCGACTTCTTCCCATATATCAGCATAGTTATCATAGAGAATAAACTCGAATGGCTTGTAATCTGTAATGACCGCAGGCTTCCCGTCTCCGAGCTGAGTCTCTTTCCGGATATCCCCATTCCCGTAATCATAGCTTTCCTCGCGCTGTTCCACGTTTCCGTCGGCATCATAGATGTAGTCCGTGGTAAGGGTATATGGGCCATATTCCTCTACAGTGCGAGTCAGGCGGTTATCAAAGTCATAGACATACGTGGTTTTTGACCAGCTTTCAAATGTTTTGTTTTCGTTGAAAATCAGGTTGCCCGCATCATCATAGCGATAGGTACGATACCCGCCGCTGCCGTCCTCGTATGTCAGGTCACTGCGGGTAATATCCTGACGGACAAGCCGTGCCTGATCGTCGTAGGTCATGGACGTTTGCACCGTCCAGTCAACCGCTCCGTCTGTGAAGTGTTCTTCACTGTACTCCGTCATCAGCAGATCGGCGTCGTAGGTGAACCGGATGATCGACCACGGCTGGCCGTCGTCGGTAATGCGGATCATGGTGGGCGTCGGCTGCCGGTACTGCGGTTCGCCCGGCGCGGCGGCTTCTGTGCTGACGGCCGCAGTGGATTCCACCGCGGCACTGGTCTGGGCGGAGGGCTTTGCGCTTTTGCCGGCACGTATGGCCAATGAACCGGCAATGGCCAGAACCAGTCCCACGCCGACCGCAATGCCGATCAGCAGATTCGCGCTGTGTGCCGTTTTTCGTTTTGGCACGGGCTCGCCGCAATTCCCGCAGAATTCCGCAGTCGGCGACAGCTCGTGGCCGCATTTTTTACAATGGTTCATGGTGTACTCCTTGATTGTTTTTTGGGGATGGGGGGTAATCATTTATTTTGATATCCGAACAAGGTTACCGCTGGTTGCGTCATATTCCAGAGAACAAATCCTAGTTTCAGAGGCATCAAATGTTTCTTTCCTTCCAGCCGGGAAAACGGACGTCTGGATATCCTGAATTCGTGCTGGATTCCTCCAATCTTCGGCGGATTGCTAAGTTAGGCAAGCCCATCAGATATTATTTTTCCATAAGTGACCATGTATCTACAATTCTTGTTCCATCGACATCCCAACCAACAGCACGGACTTTTCCGTAACTGTCCACACAGATTGTATATCCCCAGCTTGCAACGTCAATACACCGGACATCTTGGAAAGACTCGATATCTCCATCATCCAGATATGCCGGCCTGTTTGTCACGATCGTTCCGTCCTCACGTATGCCAACCACGTAATCACAGTCGGCTCCACGCTCACAAGACGCCAGAATTGCAACAATGTTATCCCAGCCAGATACCTCCGGGGTGGGGACCTCCAAAACTCTATTTAAGTCCCCGTCATACTTCTGACCAGCTACAAGAATGCGACCATCTGAAGTAAGTCCGTAAACGGCATATCTGGCAGCAGCGACATCAACAATCCCCACCCAGTCAGAAACATTGCATTGTCCGTACTCGTTGTTTCCGCATGCGACCACGGTTCCATCGCTTCGTAATCCCACAGTGTGAGTGGCTCCGGCCGCAACGTCTACAATGTCTTCCCAACCGGAAACATCGCACTCTCCATACCGATTTGTTCCTTCCGCAACGACTTTTCCGGATGAAGTCAGCCCAACAATGTGGTGGTCCTCCCCCCACAATCCCTCAAAATAATCAATTTGCAC
>CAKTKX010000212.1 GCA_934572365.1 uncultured Oscillospiraceae bacterium | reverse complement strand
TCCCGGTCGGACAGAATCAGGATGTTCGTGCCGTCCCGGTACGCCCGGTCAACGTCCACGAACAGCCGGTCGATGGCCTTTTCCAGCGGGGTGTTTTTGTAGTAGCAAATGGACACGGTCTCCACCTTGAAACCGGGAACGTCCATGGTCTTGATTTTCAGCAAGTCCGTCTCCGTGAGGATGGGGTTGTTGATTTTCAGAACCTTGCAGTTTTCCGCGTCCTCCTCCAGCAGATTGCCTTGTGCGCCCACATATACGGTGGTGGAGGTGACGATTTTCTCCCGCAGCGCGTCGATGGGGGGATTCGTGACCTGGGCGAACATCTGCTTGAAATACTCGAACAGTGGCGGGCGTGTGTGGCTGAGGACGGCCAGCGGGGTGTCGCTGCCCATCGCGCCGGAAGGCTCCGCACCGTTCTTCGCCATGGGGAGCATGATGGTCTTCAAATCCTCGTAGCGGTAGCCGAAGGCCTTCTGAAGCCGTACCATTTCTTCTCTCGTATAGGAGGGGATTTTCCGGTTGGGAACCGTCAGATCGGAGAGGTTCACCAAATTCCGATCCAGCCATTCGCCGTAGGGTTGACGGCTGGCGTACTCCGCTTTCAGGTGCTCATCGTCCACCAGCTCGCCCTTCACCGTGTCCACCAGCAGCATCTTGCCGGGGCGCAGGCGGTCTTTGCGGATGACGTGTTCCTGGGGGATATCCAGAACGCCCACCTCGCTGGACAGGATCAGCCGCCCGTCGTCGGTGATGTAATAGCGGCTGGGGCGCAGACCGTTCCGGTCAAGGACAGCACCCATCACGTCGCCGTCGCTGAACAGAATGGACGCGGGGCCGTCCCAAGGCTCCAGCATGGTGGCGTAATACTGGTAAAAATCCTTCTTCTTGGGATCCATGTTTTTATTGTTGCTCCAGGGTTCCGGGATGGTGACCATCACCGCCAGAGGCAGATCCATGCCGTTCATGACCATAAATTCCAGGGTGTTGTCCAGCATGGCGGAGTCGGAACCGCCCTGATTGACAATGGGCAGCACCTTGGTCATATCGTCCTTCAAAAAGCGGCTGGCAATGGTCTCCTCCCGGGCAAGCATGGTGTCCACGTTTCCCCGGATGGTGTTGATCTCGCCGTTGTGGAGAATGAACCGGTTGGGGTGCGCCCGGTTCCAGCTGGGAGAAGTGTTGGTGGAAAAGCGGCTGTGAACCATGCCGATGGCGGTCTCATAGTCTTCGTCCTGCAAATCCGGGTAGAACTGCCGCAGCTCTTTGACCAGGAACATGCCCTTGTACACGATGGTGCGGCTGGACAGGCTGCACACGTAGGTCTCCTGACTGGACTGCTCGAACACCCGGCGCACCACATACAGCCGCCGGTCAAAGGCGATCCCGGCTTCGACTCTCGGCGGCTTTCCCACAAAGGCCTGCCAGATGCTGGGCATACAGTCCCGCGCCTTCTGCCCCAGATACTCGGGGCAGACCGGCACCTGCCGCCAGCCCAGGAAGGGCAGCCCCTCCTTCTTGCAGATGATCTCAAACAGCTTCTTCGCCTGATTCCGCTGCAATTCCTCGTGGGGGAAGAAGAACATGCCCACGCCGTATTCCCGTTCCGCGCCCAGGGTGATACCCGCGGCCGCGGCGGCCTTTGCAAAGAATTTGTGGCTGACCTGCAACAGGATGCCCACGCCGTCGCCGGTTTTTCCTTCGGCGTCCTTGCCTGCCCGGTGTTCCAGATGCTCCACGATTTGCAGCGCGTCGTCAAGCGTCCGGTGGCTCTTACGTCCCTTGATATCCACCACCGCGCCGATGCCGCAGTTGTCGTGTTCAAACCGGGAATCGTACAACCCGGCCGGAACTGTGCGTTCGGTGAAATTTTCCATAGCTTCTTCTCCTTTTGGTGTGTTGGGCTACAAAAAATAAATGGCGTTTCCACTCACAGGGCAAAAATGCCCCATGGGGAACGCCATTGTTCTCTGGGCTTATGATAGCACAACGTGCGAAACTTTACAAGGCAGAAGAAATCCCGTTTTCTTACGGTATCTTTGTTTCATTTGCCCAAAAAGCGGCGAAAAGCCGCCGCGAAAATCGCAGCGGCTTGGGGAAATTTACTTTCGGCTGTCTCTCTGCTTTTCCAGCTTGAGATACATTTCCTTCAAATGCTCGGCAAGAGGGCTCTCGGAGCGGAAGGGGGAGAAAAAGTGGTACTTGGCAGCAGCGTTCTGGTTGAAATCCCGGATATGGTCTTTGATGCTCTCGTATTTCACAACGACCTTGTTTTCCTCGGCGAACTGCTTCAGCTTGACGATGATCTGGCTGGAATGCACCACGTCAATGATGAACACGCCGAAAAACATGCCAATGAAGAAGGAAAATGCCAGATTGTTGGACAGCCACGCCAGGGCGTTGAGAATATAGGGATGGATCAGGAAGTAGTACGCCGCCCCAAGCGCCGCCCAGAAGAAGGAGAACAGCGGGCAGATGATTCCCTGAATGTTGCCCCAAAGATTCGAATAGTCCCACAGCCGAACCTTCAAATATTTCAGGCAGGCAATACCCGCGATATACTCAATCAGCGTCATGGCCACCGCCATGGCAATGAACAGCACCACCCGGTTCCAGACGGGGTCTGCGATCAGGTGCAGATCCTCCAGCGACGCCAGCAGGAACAGCGTACATAGGCCGAAGCCGTAAATCGGCAGATACGGGCCGGTGCAGAAGCCGGGGTTGATCCACTTTTTGTGGCGGTGGGTCAGGTTGCGGTACAATAGCTCCAGCACCCATCCAAAGCACGAGCCGATGAAGAACAAAAACGCAAGTACCAGACTAAGCCTCATGAAGATTCTCCTTTATTTTTCTTGTTTCCATTTTATTCATTTTTTCTAAACACAATCGAAACAATTCTTTACGAGACTGTAAACGCGCTGAAAACCGGCGCGCAATATTGGTATATCTTATCCAATTTATTGCTTGCAGTCTTCCCGCGTTTTGATTATAATAGTTGCAATCAAAAAAGTCAATATTCGCATTATTTTGCCTTTGGGGGCGGACTTTGCCCGAGGG
>CAKTKX010000211.1 GCA_934572365.1 uncultured Oscillospiraceae bacterium | reverse complement strand
GCCTTGCCGGTCATGATCCGCAGATTGACGGAGTACAGCGCCAGCTGGGTAAGAATACCGGCCAGAATGGCAGGAATACCGCACCGGGTATGGAGCAAACCGGTACACAGTCCCGCCAGCACGCCCGCCAGGAACGCGCACAGCAGCGCGACCCAGGGATTCCACCCGGCGCGCATGAGCATGACGCACACCGCACCGCCGGTGGCAAGGCTTCCGTCCACCGTCAGGTCGGCCACGTCCAGAATGCGGTAGGTGATGTACACACCGATGGCCATGATCCCCCAGAGCATTCCCTGGGTGATCGCGCCCGGCATGGCATTCAAAAGGGATAGGAAGAAACTCATATCTTGATACCTCTCCATATACAGAATTCGCCCGCCTCGGGCGCAGAATGACGCCAAGGCAGGACAGGGGAAAAACCCTGCCCTGCCTGTTGTTTTACAGGAGAAATTAGCCCATCGGCTCGTAGCCGTCGGGAACGGTGATGCCCAGCGCCTCGCAGTTGGCGGCGTTGTACATCTTGGTCACCTGGGGAGCGTACTCCACAGGCATCTGGGAAATGTCCGCCTCGCCGGTGAGGATCTTGGCAGCCATCTTGCCGGTGGCGACGCCCAGATCATAGTAGCTGATGGACAGAGTCGCAACGCCGCAGCCCTCGCAGATGCCGGACTCACCGGCGATCACGGGAACCTTGGCAGGCAGCACCACGTTGGCAATGGCCTCGGTGTTGGAGGCGGCGGTGTTATCGGTGGGGATGTAGAGCACGTCGCTGGCATCGCAGGCCGCCTGAGCCACGGAGGCAACGTCGTTGGTATCGGTGAAGGCGAACGCAGTGGCGGTCAGACCCAGCTCGGTCAGATACTTGGTCATTTCATCCACCTGGTACTGGGAGTTGGCCTCGGCGGAGCAGTACAGCAGTCCTACATTCTTGGCATCCGGGAACAGCTCCTGGATCATGGCAGCCTGCTGATCAAGGGGCGCCAGGTCAGAGGTGCCGGAAATGTTGCCGCCCACGGTGCCAGTCCAGCCCTCGATTTCCAGCGCGGAGGCATAGTCGGTGACGGAGGTACCCAGAATGGGAATGTCGTCGGTCGCAGACGCGGCTGCCTGGAGGGCGGGGGTGGCGTTGGCCATGATCAGATCGACCTTGCTGGAAACAAAGCCGTTGATGATGGTGGTGCAGTTCACGGACTCGCCGGAGGCGTTCTGCACTTCAAATTTCACCTTGTCTCCCAGCGCTTCGGTCAGAGCGTCCTGGAAGCCCTTGGTCGCGGCGTCGAGGGCGTCGTGCTGAACCAGCTGGCAGATACCCACAACGTATGTATCGTCCTTTTTCGCGGTGGAGCCGCAGGCGGTCATGGACAGCAGCATCACAGCCGCCAGCACAATGGCAAAAACTTTTTTCATATTCTATTCTCTCCTTTTGTTTCTATCCGGCGTACCTTTGTACGCGCGCCGAATACTTATTGACATACTATACCACCATAATGCACAAAATGTCAACAGGAAATTGCACAAATTGCGAAAAATTCTACGCTTTTTTCCGGAAAACAAAAGTTGGGGCGCACCCATACGGATGCGCCCCAGAAATTATAAATTTATACGTGAGGATTATGCAGAAGCTCGTGGGCTTTTCCCTTGAAATAGCCGTTGTAGAACACGTCCATCAGGGGATTTTCGTTGGATTTCTTGATGGCCATTCCGCCGTCCGCCTCGTACAGTCCCTTGGTGCGGGTCTCTACCCGGCGCACCTTGGTGCCGTAGACCGGCTGGCCGCCGCCCATGACGCATCCGCCGGGGCAGGCCATGACCTCGATGAAGTGGTACTCCTTTTCGCCGGATTTCACGGATTCCAGCACCTTCCGGGCGTTCGCCAGACCGGAAGCCACGCAGATCTTCACATCCAGGCCGTTGTAGGGAACGCTGAATTCCTTGATGCCCTCGTCGCCCCGGGCGCCGCATTCTGCGATCGAGCGCAGGGTCGCCGGATCGTGGCCCTCGATCAGACGGCGCAGAACCGCTTCCGTCACGCCGCCGGTGGTGCCGAAGATCACGCCGCCGCCGGAGCCGATGCCGAAGGGCATATCGCAGGATTCAGAAGGCAGTGCCTCAAAGTTGATGCCGTGGGCGTCGATCATCCGAACCAGCTCGGTGGTGGTCAGAACGTAATCCGTGTCCTTTTCTTCGTGGGTGTAGCTCTCCTTGCGCTCCGCCTCCATCTTCTTGGCGGTGCAGGGCATGATGGAGACCACCACGGTCTTCTTACCCTGGGCGTTGGTCTCGTCCCGGTAGTAATCTTTCAGCACGGCGGAGAACATGGCCTGGGGAGACCGGCAGGTGGAGATGTTGGCCTTGAATTCCGGATACTCGTTTTCCACAAACTTGACCCAGGCAGGGCAGCAGGACGTCATCAGCGGCAGGTTTGTGCCGCTCTCGACCCGCTCCAGGAATTCCGCGGACTCCTCCATAATGGTCAGGTCGGCGGAGTAGGTGGTGTCGAAGACCTCGTCGAAGCCCATGCGGTGCAGCGCCGCCACGATCTTGCCCATGGAATTTTCCCCCTTGGGCAAACCAAAGGCCTCGCCGATGGCCACGCGGACGGCGGGAGCAATCTGGGCGACCACCCGGGTGTTCTTGTCACCCAGCGCCTGCCAGACGTCGGTCATGTTGTGGTGAATGGTCAGCGCGCCGGTGGGGCAGACAACCCGGCACTGTCCGCAGCTGACGCAGTCGGTCATGGCCATCTTGCGATCAAAAGCGGTGGTCACCGTTGCGTCCGTGCCGCGATGGGCAAAGGCCAGCACGCCGATCCCCTGGATCTCCGAACACGCCCGGACGCAGCAGCCGCACAGAATGCACTTGTTGGGATCCCGGACGATGGAGGGGGAGGAGAAGTCTACAGGCTGGATCTCCCGGTGATTTTCAAAGCGGACATTGTTGATGCCCAGCTGGTAGGCAAGCTTCTGCAATTTGCACTTACCGTGCTTGTCGCAGGTGGTGCAGTCCCGGCAGTGGGCAGCCAGCAGCAGCTCCACAATGAGCTTGCGGTTCTTGCGCAGCCGCTCGGTATGGGTG
>CAKTKX010000210.1 GCA_934572365.1 uncultured Oscillospiraceae bacterium | reverse complement strand
CGGTTCTCTTTCTCGTTCTTATTCTGGTTGCTGTTCTGATTTCTGTTCTGGTTCTGGTTATTCATACTTTTCTTCCTCCGATGCTAAAATCTGTATCGCGGTTTTGCCGCTGACATAGCTTACCCGGAAATTCAGGATTTATCCTTCGCTTTGAAAATCAGGCTGGCGATCAGTCCCGACAAAATGGCGGCGGTGATTCCTCCGGCGGAGGCTTTCAGTCCACCGGTGAAAATGCCGAGGAAACCGTCTTCCTGCACGGCCTCCTTGACGCCCTTGGCAAGGGTATTGCCGAAGCCCGTCAGAGGGACGGAAGCGCCCGCCCCGGCAAATTTCGCAAGGGGCTGATACACTCCCACCGCTCCCAGAAGCACGCCGATGACCACGTAGCTTACCAGAATCCGCGCTGGGGTCAGCTTGGTTTTGTCGATGAGGATCTGGCCGATGAGACAGAGCAAGCCGCCGACCAGAAAGGCTTTTACATAATCCATATTACCTTCCTCCTGCAATGCACACTGCGTGGCAGACCCCGGGGATCGGAAGCCCCTGCTGTGTGGAGGTGGGGGAGAGCAGTGCGCCCGTGCCGCAAAACAGTATTTTTTTCAGTTTTCCCGTGTTCAGCTGCCCCAGAAGGTAGCCGCACAGGGTGATGGCGCTGCACCCGCAGCCGGAGCCGCCGGCGTGGACGTCCTGTTTGTCATTGTCGAAGACCAGTGTCCCGCAGTCCGTCAGCTTCCCGCCTAGGGAAACGCCGTCCCGCCGGGCAAGCTCCAGAAGCATTTCCTTGCCCAACTGCCCCAGATCGCCGGTGACGATCAGGTCGAAATCCTCCGGGGCGGTCTTCATGTCGTCAAAGTGGGCCCTGATGGTGGCGTAGGCGGCGGGCACCATGGCCGCGCCCATGTTGTTTGCGTCCTTGATGCCAAGGTCGGTGACGGTGCCAACGGTGCAGCCGGTGATCCGGGGGCCATGGCCTTCGCTGCGCACCAGCGCTGCCCCGGAACCGGTGACCGTCCATTGGGCGGTGGGAGTTCGCTGCCCGCCGTAGCCCAGGGGGAAGCGATATTGCCGCTCGGAGGAGGCAAAGTGGGACGAGGTCATGGCCACCGCGTTGTCCGCGAAGCCGCCGCCCACCGCCATGGAGGACAGCAGCAGACTTTCCGCCATGGTAGAACAGGCACCGTACAGCCCAAGGTGGGGGATACCCAGATTGCGCAGGGTGAAGGACGAGCCGATGCACTGGTTCAGAAGGTCGCCGGAGAAGACGAGGCCAAAGTCCTCCGGCTTCATGTTGGCCTTTTCCGCCAGCTTCCCGAGAGCCAGCTTCTGCATCTGCTTTTCGCCCTGCTCCCAGGTTTTCTGGCCGAAATAGGTATCTTGAGATGTGATGTCGAAGGTATGGGCAAGGGGGCCTTCGGACTCCTTCTTTCCGGCCACACTTGCCCAGTGGGTAATGACCGGTGGGTCAGGCAGAATGAAGCTCTGCCGTCCCCGCTTTTGATTTGCCATAAAAACACCTGCTTTTCGTTTTTCTGAGGTGTTTCTAGTATGTGCCAAGGTTTCCTTTGCGATTCAATTCAATGAAAAAAGCCCAGACGTCAAATTATGACGTCTGGGAAATTTTAATTCTGGTGTTATACCATTCGCCGTGCGCCGTAGTAATGCTGCGCCCAGTAGCCGCTGGTGAGGTCGGAATAGGAGACCGTGGAGCGGGAATTGGGGGAATGGATGAACTGGCCGCTGCCAACGTATATGCCCACATGGGAAATGCCGCTGGCATATGTACCGGCGAAGAACACGATATCGCCGGGCTGCAGGCTGTCTTTTTCCACGTAAGTACCCTGATTGTACTGGTCGGCGGGGGTGCGGTAGGGGGAGAAGCCCAGCTGCTTGAGGACGTAGTACACGAAGCCGGAGCAGTCAAAGCCGCTGGGAGAAGCGCCGCCGTAAACGTAAGGGGTACCCAAATACTTCTGGGCTTCCGCGACGATGTCGGAACCGGCGGCGGAGGGGGTAGAGTCAGCGGCGGGCGCGGAACCCACGGAGGAAGAACCCGCAGAAGCGGAGCTTCCCACGGACACGGTGCCGTTCAGCGCGGCGGCGCTGGGGGCGACGCCGGTGGACTTGCCGAGACGATAGAATTTAGGGTTGTTGGGAGATGCCTGATTTTCGTAGGGAATTTCCGTCAGGCTCAGGTAATCGCTGCGGATGTAACAGATACTGTTATTGTAGATGACCTTGTACCAGCCGTTGTTCAGGCCGAGGATGTAGCATTTCTCGCCGCTGGAAGCGACGGCCACTTTCCCGTAGGTAGTGGAGGGGCCGGAACGCAGGTTGACGCCGCTGCCGGAAACCTCGCCATAGCCAAGCTCGGCGTTTTCCCGGGTAAGTACATTCAGGTAGTCCTGGTGCATGTAGCCGATTTGTAGATTGTAATTGACCTTATACCACTCGCCGGTTTTCCCGATGACCACCACGCAGTCATTGCGGGGGGCGTAGACAAGGGTTGCGGAATTTGCGTCGGGTTCGCTGCGGAGCCGCAGGGAGCTGGCATTGACAAAGCCGATGCCGTACATGGTTGCTTCTGCGGCGAATGCGGTGATGGACATGGCGCCGATACACAGCACCAGCGCCAGCACCATGCTTAGGATTCTTTTGATCTTCATACTTTTGCCTCCGTCTTTGGTAGGCAGCCTAAAGTGAGACTGCGGGGAACTCCGATATCATCCGGATATCGGGGAAAGGGGTGAATTATTTACCGGCCAGTGCGCGTTCCAGCCAGACACAGCCAAAGTCAAGGGCGGTGTACAGGCCGTCTTTCTCGCTCTTTTTCACGATCCGGTCGCGGCTTCTGGCGGTGGGGTCGGTCAGCTGGAGCTGCACGGAAACCCGGGTGGCAACGTCCAGATCATTCACCTTCTTGGTCTCGAGAACCTGAAGCATAACGATGTGACTGTCGGCCATGGAGCCGTAGTAAATCAAGTTGTCCTTCCGCATCAGCGGATGTCCTTTATACATCAGAACTGCATTTTCATCAGCCATCAAAGGTACCTCCTATGCAAAATGTAATCAGATTGTAACA
>CAKTKX010000209.1 GCA_934572365.1 uncultured Oscillospiraceae bacterium | reverse complement strand
GCGCCGTAGGCCACGGCCATTTCCAGCCGCTCCATGTCCCCGGCGGGGCTGAGCAATTCCAGCTTTCTCATTCGCCCTCCGACTGTGTGGAAGCGGCAGCGGCGGCAGCAGCAAACTGGGCGCGGTACTGCTCATGCTCCTCCTGGGTGGTGGAGAACTGGTGCATACCGGTGGCGGGATTCAGCACGTAGTAATAATAGTTGTGGGACTCTGGATTCAGCGCGGCCTGCAGGCTGGCAAGACCCGGGTTCGCAATGGGCGTGGGCGTCAGACCCACATTACGGTAGGTGTTGTAGGGGCTGTCCAGACTGGTGTCGATGTGGTCGGACACGCCGTCCTGGGCGTAGATGATGGCGGCGTCGATGTTCAGCAGGGCGGGGTAGTCCCAGTGGAACAGACGGTTGTAGATAACACCGGCGATCCGGGGGCTTTCCGAGGGAGCGGCGCTCTCCTTCTCGATGAGGGACGCGACAATGGTCACTTCCCGGACGGTGAAGCTTCCGTCGGTGACGGTGGCGTTCAGGGTGTCGATCTGGGCGCGCATTTCCTCGCTGAACCGGTAGTCGAAGTTGTCCAGCATCTTTTCCAGAACCTCCCGGGGGGAGGAATTCTTATAGAAGTCGTAGGTATCCGGGAAAAGGAAGCCCTCCAGGCAATATTTGTCGCCCCGGGTCACATTTTCCAGGAACCAGTAGTCCTTCAGCGCGCCATTGGCAGCGTAGGCGCTGAGATCCTGGGCGGTACAGATGCGGTTTTCCTCCAGCAGGGCGAAAATCTGACGGCAGGTGTAGCCCTCGGGAATCAGCAGATTTTCCACGACCTCACGGGTGGAGCTGGCGGACATCATGTTGACCAGCGCGTGATAGTCGTAGCGGGTGTTCAGGTCGTAAATGCCGGGGTCGATCTTCTTCTCGGCGTGAGAAATGTCGGCATAGAAGTTGAACAGGCTCTTGTAGCGGATCAGACCGGCGTCATAGAGCTTGTCGGTGATGCTGTCCATGGTGTCGGACTCGTAAACGGTGATGGTGACGGGCTTGTTCTCCCGCCCGAAGGCCAGCACGTCGGCGGCGCAGACCCAGATCATCCGCCCCATAGTCACGCCGATGACCACGATCAGCGCCAGCCACACGATGGTGACCAGAATGTGGGGGATGCCCAGCAGACCCTCTCCGCGGGTTTTCTTGGGGCGTCCTTTTTTGACGGGGCGCTGACGGCCGGACGCTTTCCGTTCCGGAGCGGGAGCATCCGCTGCGGCATCAAAATCGCCATCGCTATCTCGGTATTCCTGTTCTGCGATCTCGTCCTTCGGCGGTTCCGGCTCCGAAATATCTTCGGGCAGCTCCTGCAAATCCGGGTCGTCCAGAATGCTGGGGTCGAAGGGCGGCTCCTCCTCACCGTGTTCCAGCATGCCGTGGGACACCATGGCGCTGTCGTCAGGGATGATCTCGCTGCCAATCTCCGGCTCGGCGAGCCGGCTGTCATAGGATTCCTCCGTGCCGTCGTCCACATCCGGGATACGATCCATGAAGGAGCGTCCGCGCTCGGCGTCGTCGGCCGGGGGCGCAGGGGTTTCGTCCGGGGCGGGGGCGTCCGCAATGGGGGGGACGTCCTCATAAACGGGAGCTGCTTCCCGGACGGAATCGTCTTCAAGGGCAGGAATGTCTTCCTGAGAGGGAATATTCTCCGCGGCGGGTTTTTCTGCTTCCGCAGGAGCTTCCTCGGGCTGAGAATCGGGTTTCTCCCCAGTCATTTCTTCGGAGACGGGGGTATCCCCGGTTTCCTCTGATTCCTCGTCGGCGGGAAAGAAGGTCAGCTCTTCCGGAATGATTTCCTCCTCGTCCCGTTCGGGAAACTGTTTGTTGTCCATATTGTGTTCCTCCAGGTCAGCGAATGACGATCTGTTCTGCGACGGCCTGCGCGGCGGCCTGACCCTTCAGGGCGGCGATCAGTGCCAGACCAAAGGGAACGGCGCAGCCTGCGGACGTGCCGGTGATGAGCTTCCCGTCGGTGACGGCGGGGGCGCAGACCATGTCAGCGCTTCCCATCTGGCCTTCACAGCCGGGGTAGCAGGTGGCGCGTCTGCAATCGGTGATGCCAAGCATGGCAAGAATGGTGGGGGCGGCGCAGATGGCGGCGACGAACCGGTCGTTTTCCCAGGCGAACCGCACGGCCTCCAGCGCCTCCGGGCAGCCCTTGATGGAGGCGACGCCCTTCATTCCGCCGGGGAGGACGATCATGTCCAGCTGGGTCAAGTCCATCTGCCCCAGCTCCATATCGGCGGTCACGGGGATGCCGTGGCTTCCGGTGATGACCTTCCCGCCGATGCCAACGGTGGCGACGGACACGCCTGCCCGACGCAGCAGATCAATAGGGGTGACGGCTTCCGTTTCTTCAAAGCCGGTTCCAAGCAACATGTAAACCATATTCAGTCCTCCAGACATGCCGCCGCATGGCGGTAGATTTCTTCGTGAATGTCCTCAATACTCCGCATTTTCCCGTTTTCCGTACAGGAAATGATCGTCCATCCGTAATATTCGGCGGCAGCGCGTCCGGCGCGGCGGCAGGAGGCAAGATAGGCACTGTCCCGCTCGTGGATATCCGCGGTGGTGTGGGTATCTTGCTCCCGGTGGCGCAGCAGCTGCTCCGTAAAGTCCGTGGGGACGTCCAGATACAGCGTCAGATCGGGACGGGGAAGCCCCAGACGGTCGTATTCAAAGTCATACAGCCACTTGAGAAATTCCGGCCGGGTTTCCTCCGGCTCCTTGGACGCCTGATGGACGGCGTTGGAGGTGGTGTAGCGGTCGCAGACCACCAGACCGCCCTGCTCGTACCACTGCCCCCAGGCTTTTTTATAGGAGGCGTAGCGGTCGACGGCGTAGAAGGAGGAAGCGGCGTAGGCGTTGACGTCCGACGGATTCGTGCCGAACTCGCCCCCAAGGTACATCCGGATCAGCGCGGAGCTGGGTTCGGAATATTGGGGGAAGACGATTTTTTGAAAGGCAATGTTTTCGTTTTCCAGACGCTGGGTCAGCAGACGAAATTGGGTGGACTTGCCGGAGCCGTCCGTGCCTTCAATGACGATTAGTTTGCCCAT
>CAKTKX010000208.1 GCA_934572365.1 uncultured Oscillospiraceae bacterium | reverse complement strand
CCCCTGATTTCGGGAAAACATACGGTTTACTTTTTGGGAAAAATTCGTTATAATTGTGAGAATAAGGCAGTATGCCCTTTCGATCCCATATTCATGAGGTAATCCATATGACCGAATTATCCAACATCCGCAATTTTTCCATCATCGCCCATATCGACCACGGCAAGTCCACCCTCGCCGACCGGCTGCTGGAGCAGTGCCACGCCATCGACCAGCGCATCCGCGCCGAGCAGATGCTGGACTCCATGGACTTGGAGCGGGAGCGGGGCATCACCATCAAATCCAGCGCCGTCACCCTGCACTATACCGCCACCGACGGCGAACAGTATGTCCTGAACCTGATCGACACCCCGGGTCACGTGGACTTTAACTACGAGGTCTCCCGGAGCCTTGCCGCCTGCGAGGGCGCGATTCTGGTGGTGGACGCCTCCCAGGGCGTGGAAGCCCAGACTCTCGCCAACACCTATCTCGCCATCGACGCAGGGCTGGAGGTTCTGCCCGTCATCAATAAAATCGACCTGCCCTCCGCCCGTCCGGCTGAGGTGAAATCGGAAATTGAAGACATCATCGGCATTCCCGCCGAGGACGCCCCCGAAATTTCCGCCAAAAACGGCATCAACATTCCAGCCGTCTTGGAAATGATCGTCCGGGACGTCCCCGCCCCCACCGGGGAGCGGGACGCGCCGCTGCAGGCGCTGATCTTCGACAGCCAGTACGATTCCTACCGGGGCGTCATCGTCTACACCCGCATCAAGCAGGGAACGGTGAAGCCCGGCATGGACATTAAAATGATGGCCACCGGCGCGGTCTACAAGGTGGTGGAAGTGGGCACCATGATCCCCGGCGGGCTGAACCCCTCGGATGCTCTTGGTGCCGGGGAAGTGGGCTACATCACCGCTTCCATCAAAACCGTGGCGGACACCCGGGTGGGCGACACCGTCACCGGTGTGGAGAATCCCGCCGCCCAGCCCCTGCCCGGCTACCGTCCCGCCCAGCCCATGGTGTTCTCCGGCATCTACCCCGCCGACGGCGCAAAATATCAGGACTTGCGGGACGCGCTGGAAAAGCTGAAGCTCAACGACGCCTCCATGAGCTACGAGCCGGAAAGCTCCATTGCCCTGGGCTTCGGCTTCCGCTGCGGCTTCCTCGGTCTGCTGCACATGGAGATCATTCAGGAGCGTCTGGAACGGGAATACAACCTCGACCTCATCACCACCGCCCCCAACGTGGTCTACCGGATAACGAAAACAAACGGCGAATCCATGTACGTCTACACCCCCCTGGACTACCCCGACCCGGCGGACATCCAGCTGGCCGAGGAGCCTTATGCCAAGGTCAGCCTGATCTCCCCCCAGGAATACGTGGGCAACATCATGGAGCTGTGCCAGAACCGCCGGGGCGAGTTCAAGGACATGGTGTATCTGGACGCCAGCCGGGTGGAGCTGCACTACGAAATGCCCCTGAACGAGATCATCTACGACTTCTTCGACGCCCTGAAATCCCGCACCCGGGGCTACGGCAGTCTGGACTACGAGCTGATCGGCTACCGCCCCAGCCGTCTGGTGAAGCTGGACATTCTGCTCAACGGCGACGTTGTGGACGCCCTGAGCTTCATTCTTTTCGCGGACAACGCCTATCCCCGCGCCCGGAAGATCTGCGAAAAGCTGAAAGAGAACATCCCCCGCGCCCAGTTTGAAATTCCCGTCCAGGCCGCCATCGGCGGCAAGGTCATCGCCCGGGAAACCATCAAGGCGCTGCGCAAGGACGTTCTCGCCAAGTGCTACGGCGGCGACATCACCCGAAAGAAGAAGCTGCTGGAAAAGCAGAAGGAAGGCAAAAAGCGGATGCGTACCTTTGGCACCGTCGCGGTTCCTTCCGAAGCCTTCATGGCCGTCCTCAAGCTGGACGAAGATTGACAGTTTTCTCACATTCTCAACACCCGGAGGTATCCCATGCCCATTCTCAATAAACGCGCAAACAAAACGCCCCTCGGACTTTACGTCCATGTCCCTTTCTGCCGCAGCAAATGCCAGTACTGCGACTTCTACTCCATGGCCACCAAGGACGACAAGCTGATGGACGGCTATCTGGACGCGGTGTGCGACCATATCAAGGAAGCCGGCGAGCTGGCTCCCGGCTACAAGGTGGACTCCGTCTACTTCGGCGGCGGCACCCCCTCCTTCTTCGGCGCCGACGGTCTGGCCGTGATCCTCACCACCATCCGCCGGAACTTCGACGTGGTGCCGGACGCTGAAATTTCCGTGGAGTGCAACCCGGATTCCGTTTCCGACCGGCTGCTCCACCGGCTTTACGCCGAGGGCTTCAACCGGGTCAGTCTGGGCGTTCAGTCCGACGACGACGAAATTCTGAAAAAGCTCGGCCGTCCCCACACCTACGCCCAGGCCGCCACCGCCTACCAGCGCATCCGCAAGGCGGGTTTTCGCAACGTGTCCGTCGATCTGATGTACGGCCTGCCGGGACAGGACTTGCATGACTGGCAGGAAACCCTGGATAACGTCCTGCGCCTGAACCCGGAGCACGTCAGCTGCTACGCCCTGAAAATCGAGGAAGGCACGCCCTTCTATGACTACAAGGAAATGCTGAACCTGCCCGACGACGAGACCCAGGCAGATATGTACCTCGCCGCCGTGGAAGCCCTCCGCAGCCGCGGCTTCCGGCAGTACGAAATTTCCAACTTTGCCCGGAAGGGTCTGTACTCCCGGCACAATATGAAATACTGGACGGGCGGCGAATACCTTGGCTTCGGCCCCAGCGCCAGCTCGGACTTTGCCGGAAAGCGCTTCACCCTGAAGCGGGACTTGCAGGAATACATCGCCGGTATCCGGGACGGCGGCGACATTATGGAGGATTTACAGGAGATTCCCATGCGGGAGCGGGCGGGGGAGTATCTGATGCTTCGTCTGCGCACCAGTCAGGGCATCAGCGCCGCGGAATACGAAAAGCTGTTCCTGCTGCCCTTCGCCCCGCTGGAGGAGGTGCTGGAAAAGCGCCGCCGCTACTATCAGGCGACCCAGAACGACTCCGGCCGCTGGGTGCTGACCCCTCAGGGGTATCTGGTCAGCAACGACATCATCAC
>CAKTKX010000207.1 GCA_934572365.1 uncultured Oscillospiraceae bacterium | reverse complement strand
GACTGCTGCTACGGCAGCTGCGTCTACCAGAGCAGCTGCACCATCGCTAAGGAAATCGACCAGCTTCAAGAGCAGTAAACACATAAAATGGCAGGTCTCTTACCGGAGACCTGCCATCATTTTTTGATATTTTATTCTGTCGCTGCACTGGCCTTCGTCGGTTTGAAGGAATACCCCTGCTTCTTCATGCAGTGGAAATAAGCGGGGAACAGAAACAGATCAGCCATCACCCATGCCGCGGGGCTGGCGAAGCACGCCGCCGTATATCCCAGCACCGGCACCAGACAAAGCCCGAAGGCGCCTCTGGCCACCATCTCGAACACTCCCGCGAACACCGCAAACTCCGAGTAGCCCAACCCCTGAATGGTGAAGCGGAGCAGATTGACGAACAGCAGCGGAATGGCAAACGCGGCATTAATGATCAGGAACTGATGTCCCATCGGCACCACCATGTCGACGCTCGCCCCGTCCGCCGTATCCAGGAACAGTGTGGTCATGGCACTGCCGCCAAACCAGGTGATCACAAAAATCGCGGCGGAGATGATAATGCCCAGTACCGTGCAGTCCTTGACCCCCTGGTGAATCCGATCCAGCTTTCCCGCGCCCAGATTCTGTCCGGCGAAGGTAGCGGCGGTGGTTCCCATGGCGTCAAAGGGGCAGACAAGGAGCATGCTCACCCGGCTGCCCGCCGCGATGGCCGCCATGGCGGTCGCGCCCAGACCGTTGACCGCGGTTTGCAGCAGAATGCTGCCGATGGCGGTGATGGAATACTGCAAGCCCATGGGCAGGCCCATATTCAGCAGCTTCCGGACATAGATTTTCCGCAGCCGCAGATCGTCCCGCTTCAAATGGAGAATCGGGAATTTCTTCACGATGAAATACAGGCACAGCACACCGGAAATCAGCTGGCTCAGCAGCGTCGCCCAGCCTGCGCCCGCGACGCCCATATTCAGCGTCAGAATAAACACGATGTCCAGCGCCACGTTCAGCAGGCTGCACATAATCAGGAACACCAGCGGCGTTTTGGAATCTCCCAGCGACCGGAGAATGCCCGACAGGAGATTGTACAGCATGGTCGCGGGGATGCCCAGAAAAATCACGAAAATATAGTCGTAAGCATAGGAAAACGTATCCGCCGGGGTGTCCATCCAAAGGAGGATCTGGCGGCACAGCAGCGTCGTGACCAGCGTCACCGCTGCGGCGATGACGCAGCCGAGCCAGATCATATTGCCGACGAACCGGCGCAGCCCGTCAAAATCCCGCTGTCCGAATTTCTGCGCCACGGGAATGGCAAACCCGGCGCACACGCCGTTGCACAGTCCCAGCACCAGAAACGTAATAGAACCGGTAGAGCCGACCCCCGCCAGCGCGTCCACACCCAGAAATTTCCCCACTACGATGGTATCCACCATACTGTAAACCTGCTGAAACAACAGTCCGAAAACCAGCGGCAGCATAAAGGAAAGTATCAGCTTCATCGGCGACCCGGTGGTCAGGTCCTTCGTATGCATATCTGCCAAGTATGTCACCTCATTTTTTGCTTTTTGCACAGTATTCTATATCGATTTTTGTGCAAAGTCAATATGAATTTTCCACGGGAATTTCCTGAAAAATCGACGTTTTCTCCGGCTGGTTTTTGTTGGAAGTTCCGATTTCCCAAATCACGAAAACCGCCCCGGCTACACGATGGGAAGCCGGGGCGGATGCAGTATGAAATGATTTTCCGTTACCGGTGATCGCCCAGGAAAAATACCGCCATGGTGCCGGGGCCGGAGTGGGAGCCGATGACTGCGCCGGTGTAGTTGATCAGCACTTCCTTGACGCCGTACTTGGTTTTCAGAATGTTCTCCACGTACTTGGCGTCCTCGATGCAGTCGCCGTGGCAGATGAACACCGTGCTGTTGTCGTAATTTCCGCCCAGCTCGCCCAGCTTGTCGGCGATGGCATCCAGAGACGCCTTGCGGCCGCGCACCTTGAACATGTTGATCAGATGTCCCTCATTGTCCACGTGAAGCACAGGCTTTACCTTCAGCATGGTTCCCACAATGGCGGTCGCGGCGCTGATGCGGCCGCCCCGCTTCAGATACATCAGGTCGTCCACGGTGAACCAGTGGCACAGGTGGAGCCGATTCTCTTCCAGCCACCGGGCCAGTTCCTCAATAGAGAGCCCCTCCTGCCGCTTCCGGCAGGCATACCAGGCCAGAAGTCCTTGACCCAGGGAGGCACTGAGGCTGTCCACCACCAGGATGGTCCGCTCCGGGTAGGCTTCCCGCAGGTCCGTGGCGGCGATGACAGCAGACTGGTAGCTGGTGGAAAGACCGGAAGAAAAGGACAGCACCAGCACATCCTCCCCGGCCTGGAGAAACGGTTCCATAGCACTGGCCCACTGCTCCGGGTTGGCGGCGGCAGTGGTGGCCACCTCCCCTGCCCGGAGACCGGCGTACAGGTCCCGGAGGCTGTCGTCATTTTTATCCGGGTAGCTCTCCCCCCGGAAATTCACCATAAGGGGCACGGCCGCCAGGCCCAGCTCCTTGTATTTTTCCTTGGTAAAATCACAGCAGGAATCTGTGAGAATTTGGTAAGACAAGGGTATCACTCCATTCGTTCTATGGTAGACGGAATATTATTTTTTCTTTTTCTGGAATGCGGCAAAAAACAGGCAGGCCCACAAAAACATGGAAACCGCCCAGTTCCCCAGGGCCATCATGGGGGCGGAGACCACCGTCAGCAGCCCATGGAGAAAATTCCCCAGGGCCCGGGAGCCCGTGGCAAAGAGGATGTTCAGCACCAGCAGCGCCAGGGTCAGGCCCAGGCTGGTGAGGCTCACGGTTCTGAGAATGCCCAGGGTCTTGCAGTCCCCGGACTTCCTGGCACGAACCAGCAGCACCGCCGGGGGCAGGAAAAAGCCCAGGGACAGGAGCTTCAGTAAAACCTCCACAGCCCCCTCCTTTTCCGGGAGAAAGCCCAGGGCGGCGCAGACCGCAAAGGCAGCGGCCCACAGGGTATACAGCATATTCTTCTTCAAAAGCCCTCCTTCTGTTGGTCATTTTACCCCATCGGTGGCAAAAACACAAGAGGAAAAAAGGCTGGACAGGCCCA
>CAKTKX010000206.1 GCA_934572365.1 uncultured Oscillospiraceae bacterium | reverse complement strand
ATCCACAGCGGAATGACGCTGCCCCGGGAACACATGACGTTTCCGTAGCGGGTGCAGCAGATTTTGGTCTTTTCCGGTGAAACCGTCCGGGATTTGGCAACGATGACCTTCTCCATCATGGCCTTGGAGGTACCCATGGCGTTGACGGGATAGGCGGCCTTGTCCGTGGACAGGCAGATGACGGCCTTGACTCCCGCATCAATGGCGGCGGTCAGCACGTTATCGGTTCCGAATACGTTGGTTTTTACCGCCTCCATGGGGAAGAACTCGCAGGACGGCACCTGCTTGAGGGCGGCTGCATGAAAAATGTAGTCCACGCCGTGCATGGCGTTCTTCACGGAGGCCAGATCCCGGACGTCGCCGATGAAGAACTTGATCTTCCCCGCCGCCTCCGGCATTTTCGCCTGGAATTCATGGCGCATGTCGTCCTGCTTTTTCTCGTCCCGCGAGAAAATACGGATTTCCTGGATGTCCGTATCCAGAAAGCGGTTCAGCACCGCGTTTCCGAAGGAACCGGTGCCGCCTGTGATCATCAGCGTTTTGTTGGCAAAAATACTCATATTCTATTCTCCTCCCCTGTTTCCGGGTGTAGAAGTTCCCGGAAAAGAGATACATATTTCCCCGTGCAAATTTCGGTGGTATACTTTTGCAGATACAGCTCCCGGCATTTTCCGCGCATGTCCCGGGCTTTCTCCGGGTTGTCCCGCAGGAAGCGGACGGCCTCGGCCAGGCGCTGGCTTTCGCCGTTGCGCACCCAAAGCCCCGCGCCGGACTGAATATCCCGGACGATGTCGCACTCGTCCATAACGGCAAGCAGGGGGATGCCCTGCATCATGTAGCTGTAGGTCTTGCTGGGAACGCAAAGCCCCGTGGCGCCCTTTTCCAGAGAAACCAGCGCGCAGTCGCTCACCGCCAGCGCGTCCTGAAAATCCTGACCGTGAAGGAAGCTGAAAATCCGGACATTTTCAATGCCCTCGCTGGCGATAATCTCCCGCAGCTTCTCCATTTTATTGCCGTGTCCGGCAAAGAGGAAGAAAACGTCCTTCTCCTCCCGCAGCGCCCGGATAGCGCCCAGAATGGTGTCCATATCCTGCATGGTGCCCATATTGCCGAAATAGGACACCACGAACCGCCCCGCCGTCAACTCCCGGAACCGGTTTTCCTCCCGGTCGCGCAGGCCACCCTCGTCCCGGTACCAGTTGGGAATCACCGTCACAAGGTCGGTGGCGGCGTTCCGGGTGCGGAGAATGCAGTCCTTCTGCTCCGACGACAGCGCCACGACCCGGTCTGCCCGGCGGAACACACATTTGTTGATGTGGTTCATCAGTCTGCAGATCACGCTGCCTTCCCGGAGAGTGTTCGTCACCGTGGCCACCTCCGGATAGAGGTCGTAGGACACGAACACCAGCTTCGTTCCGAACAGCGCTTTCGCCCAGGAGGCGATCCAGGGCAGAATCGGCGGGTTGGAGTACACCACCACCGCCCGGTATTTGCCGATCTCCGGCAGGTGCATCAGCACATGAAACGTAAAGGAAAAATAGTTGATGATCCGGCCGAGGAAGCCCGCCCGGCCTGTCTGGATGTACTTCAAGCGGTGAATATGGATGCCGCCCACATTCTCCTTCGTGGGGACCTTCCCGCCCTCTGCGTATTCCCGTGGGTAGCCGCACAGCGCGCCCACGGAGAACCCGGCGTCCCGAAGCGCCTGCACCGTGTCATAGGGCAGCTGGGCGGAGGAAATATATTCGGGATAAAAAAACTGGCACAAAAACAGGATATCCCGTTTCTTTTTCAATCCATCCGCCCTCTTTTCCTTCTAAAAATCAGATTTTTCCGTTTCCAGAATGGACTGCTCCAAGGTCTTCACGCAGTAATCCCGGCTGTATGCGCTCAGCGCATGATCGTAGCACAGGCTGCCGAAGGCCTTGTCCACCGCAGGCGAAAAAAAACGCAGCAGTTTCAGCGCCCAGGCAAAGCCCTTCACCATCAGGATACCCTTTCCGTTTGCGTGGGCGATCCAGTTGACCATGTCGCTGGTGTTGGTATATTCGTTGTTCTGGGGGCAGAAAATGCCCGCCGCCTCGTCGTCAATGAGCAGCCGGACAAACTCCGTCAGATTCTCAATATACAGCATGGAGCGCTGGTTGGAAACGTAAGGAAAAACCGGCAGCTTCCTCGCCAGCTTCGCCATGGTCACATAGTTGCCCTTGCAGCCCTTGCCGTAGATCATGGGCGGGCGGAGAATCGCAACCTTGAAGCTGTCATCCGCCAGCGCCTGCAAGCCCGCTTCCGCCTTGGCCTTGCTGACGCCGTAGTTGTCCGCAGGGTGCAGCGGCGTGTCCTTCGTAATGACCACCGTCTTGCCGATGGGCGCGGTCAGGCCGTACACACTCTCCGAACTCATAAACAGGAACTGCCCCACGCCGTCGGCCTTGGCCTTTTCGGCCGTCCGCACCGCGAGAATGTGGTTGACCTGATCATACAGGTCAGAGCGCGCCGGATCATTTTTGCTGTCCGGCTGATGCACCAGTCCCGCTACGTGGAACACCGCGTCATAGCCGCGGAAAGAATGGCTCTCCCAGTCGCTCCCGCGCATATCCAGCGAATCCACCCGGTAGCTTTCCGGCCACTGCTTCAAATAGTTTTCCAGGGACACCCCGATATAGCTTCCGGCGCCGGTGACGAGGATGTTCTTCATTCCTTTTTCTCCTTTTCCAGCCGGCCGGTGCCGCCTTCCACCACGCCGTCGTGCTTCAGAACAGCGCCGATGGTGCCGAAAAAGCATTTGCAGTCAAAGAAAAAGCTCAGCTTTTCCACATATTCCCCGTCGAGCCGGGCTTTTACGTCAATGGGCAGCTCGTCCCGCCCGTTGATCTGCGCCCAGCCCGTCAGGCCGGGGCGCACGTCGTTGGCGCCGTATTTGTCCCGCTCGGCAATCAGGTCAAACTGGTTCCACAGGGCAGGCCGGGGGCCGATAATGGACATTTTCCCCGTGAAAATCTGAAAAATCTGGGGCAGCTCGTCCAGGGAGGACTTCCGCAGGAATTTTCCCACCTTCGTGATATACTGCTCCGGGTTTTCCAGCAGGTGGGTGGGCGTA
>CAKTKX010000205.1 GCA_934572365.1 uncultured Oscillospiraceae bacterium | reverse complement strand
GGGCAGCGGCGCGCTGATCAGTCCCAGCTCCTGCAGCAGCACATTCACCGCTCCCGCAGGCTCCAGCGCCCGGGAGATCAGCAGCAGGCTCACGAACTGGGGGATGGCGATGGCAATGACGAAGCAGGTGCGCCACACCTGTTTGAGCTTCACCAGCTTGCTGTTGATGGCGACGGCCAGCAGCATACCGAGGATGTAATTCGTAAACGTGGCAAGAATCGCCCAGACGATTGTCCAGCCAAGCAGGCCGAAGAACGTATTGGTCTTGATCTCGTTGCCCAGAAAAATATCCGTCACGTTGGTCATGCCGACCCAGGTAAACAGATTTCCGGGGGGCTGGTGATCCGCGTCGAAATTGGTAAACGCAATGAGGATCATGAAAATGATGGGCAGCAGCGTAAACAGCACCAGCGTCAGCATGGGCATGGACAGCAGCGTGATATGGAAGCGCTCATGGGTCAGGCTGTGCAGGTCGTCCCGGAAGCCCGCGATTTTCCGCCCCTCCCGCAGATTCTCCTGCGCATGCCACGAATCCCGGATGTTCGCGTACCAGATGTACAGGAATACCGCAATCACCGCCAGCGACAGCACGCTGTACAGAAGAATCAGCATGGAGTTGTCGCCGGGAAATCTCTGGTAGATCTGCAAATCCTCGTTCCAGACCTTCCGCTGGGTCTCCGTACCCAGCGTAGAGAATTTACTCAGATATTGCAGGGCAAAATTCTTAAGAAAGCAGAGAAACCCGATCTGGGTCAAAAGATAGATCAGCCCGCGAACGTACTGCTTATAGCGGATGCAGCCGGTTCCCATGATAAAAAACGACAGCCGTGTCCAGAAGCTGCCCTTTGCGGCGGCGCAAAGAAGTATATTCCGTTTTGTGTTTTCTTGCATGGATATCCCTCCGTGAGCATGGGATGGCGAAAAAGGGGCTTTTTACAGCCCCTTTTTCGGAATGAACATGCGCTTATCCTGCCAGCGCCTGCTCCACGAGCTGATCCAGCATGGTTTGCAGGTCGCCGGTGGAATGGGCTTCCAGCTCCGCGCCGAAGGCTTCGGCGGGCGTCCAGAAGCCGCCCAGAACCATCTGGGAAACGGCGAACTCGCTCTGTGCGTTCAGAGCCTGAAGCGCCAGATTGGAGGCGATGGTGTCGTCGGCCAGCGCATTGACGTTGGAGGGGCCGTAGTTCAGCACGTTGTAGCGCTCGATCTGGGCTTTCTCGCTGGTCAGGTACTCCGCCAGCTCCATGGAGTCCACGGGATAGGCGGTCTGGGAGTTGACGCCGTAGATCTTGCAGCCAAGGAAGGAGCCCATCTGGACCTGCTTGCCGTCACAGGTGAAGGTAGGCAGCTTGCAGCAACCGTAGTTGTCGCCCAGCTTTTCCTGAATCGCGGAGGCGACCCATGTGCCGGACACGCCGCAGGCGATGGCGTCGCCGATGCCGCCCGCCAGAACGGAGTCATCACCGGTCACGAATGCGGGGTCATTGCAGAACGCCCGGATCGCTTCCGCGGCGGCAAGGCCGTTGGCGTTGTTGAAGTCGATGACCTGCTTGCCGTCCTCGATGGTCAGCGTGCAGCCGTTGCCCAGGAAGAAGGAGGCCAGATACCAGCCGTTGGAGACGTCCATATGTACCTTCTTGCCGGCGGCGTTGGCAGCGGCCAGAATGCCGTCCAGGGTCTTCAGGTCGTCCTCGGTGAACACGGACTTGTCGTAGTACAGGAAGTAGCCGTTGTCGGAGGTCATGGGATAGCCGTACAGGGTTCCGTCATAGGTCGCCGCGTTGATGGAACCGGGGGTGTTGGCGGCAATGATGGCGTCGGTGTTCCGGGTCACCTCGTACAGGGCGTCGGCCTTGACCAGATCCACCAGCTGGTCGTCCGCAAACAGGAACACGTCAGCGGCAGCGGCGGGGTCTTCCAGATAACGGGCCTTGCCGTCCACAGCGCCCACGGCGCCGTATTCAAAGGTGTATTCCTTCTCAGGATGCTCGGCGGCAAATTCGCTGCACAGCTTTTCCGTCAGCTCCAGCTCGCCCTGGTCTGCCCAGACCTTCAGGGTGACCTTTTCCTTTTCGCCGCTCACCACGGCGGTTTCGGCCTGCGCCTTTGTATTCTCCACAGTGGGAGAAGCGCCCTCAGCCGGAGTGCTGGAACAAGCCGCCAGCATACCAGCGGTCATCAATACTGCCATCAGCAGCGCAATGATCTTCTTCATAATTCTCTGCTCCTTCATAATTATCTTACAAATGGATTTCTCCCTTTGCCGCTTTCATTATATAGACCTCACAAAAATTGGTCAACGAAAATATAGGAAAGCGTTTTCGCATGGCAGCAGCGGCATTTGGGAGTACAAAATCACGTCAGCAGCACCCGACGCTGAAAAAAGCCCTTGCCTTTATGTAAGATTCCGGTAAAATAAAAGAAAAAGTCGTATTTGCCGAAACCGGTGCGAGGACAGGAGCTGCTGCGAAATGAAAAGGAATCCGAAAAACACAACGCTTACCCATACATACTACCTCAGTTTCCTGATGCTTGTCGTGATCCCCCTGATTCTGGTCTTTCTGATTGCCGAGATCGTCGTCGGCTATCTGATCCGCAGCGCGTCCATCGAAACCATTGACGCGGTTCAGGAAAATATTGCCACCGCCCTCAGCAACGATGTCAGAACCAACGCTTTGCAGCTGTCCCACTTCGTCTACGTGAACGACGGCGAGTTTGTACAGGTGGCGGCGCAGGTTCACGGCAGCACGGGAAGCACGTGGTATGAAGCCGATCAGGCGCTGCAAAAGGCGCATCGGACGGCCATGGTGCCTTCCCAGAACATCATCGTCGGGTGCTTTTATATGAAAAACAGCGGCGTGGTGTATATGAAGGACGACCTGATCCTGCCGGAGGCCGCCGTTCGGGAAGAAAGCTGGTATCAGGAGGCCCTCCAACGTCCCAACAGCGTGATTCTGGGCGGGTACGATTCCAGCCGGGTCCGGCTGACCTCCACGATCCAGAAAAAGGGACAGTTCGTCATCGTCACGGCCATGGCCACGAACGGGCTGACGGATAAGAGCGGCGAGGTGGAAGTGGTCACATTCTGCACGGAGTCCCAGCT
>CAKTKX010000204.1 GCA_934572365.1 uncultured Oscillospiraceae bacterium | reverse complement strand
GTTTGAAAGTGCCCTCCTCGTCCAGTACCTCCAGAGAACACAGAAGGAAGTAACTGGAATCCTCCCCAAAGGCAAGGCTGTTGCCCCGGCTGGACAGGAGACCATATTCCTTCGTGTACTCGTCGTAGAGGGTATTGAGCTGCGACTGCTCTCTCTGAATATCCTCGTCGGGATAGCCCTCGGTTTGGTAGCTGGCTCTGGCGGCAGCATATTCTTCTTCGGAAAGTAGGGCTTTCAGTTCCTGATCCTCACGCAGTTCGTTGAGAACCTCATCAAATTCCTGCTTAAAATCATCGCTTTTCAAGCTGTCCCGAAAGTTAAACGGATGTAGCGTTGAATTTGGGTGTTACTGTCAGGTGATTTCTCAGCGAGTGCTTCTCTGGAGGTTTGCCCCAACTTCTGTCCCAGTGGGACAGAGGTTAAGTCCGTCCGTGTTCCTTGCTGTTTTCTTATGGCATCCAGCTTCATTTGATAGGCAAAGGCTTTCTCCGACGGCAAAAGCTGTTCCCTCTGCAAATTGGAATCCACCATAATAATGGTAGCTTCCTCGTCTGTCAGCTCCCGGACAATGCATGGTAGTTGCAGCTTTGCAATCAGAGTACACGCCAGCTTGCGGCGGTGACCGGCAACCATTTCATAATGCCCGTTCTCCTTGGGACGCACGATGGCAGGAACCAGAATGCCGTGCTGTTTCACACTCTCCGCCATCTCGATCATGTTGTCATCCATGCGGACTTTGAAAGGATGGTTGGGAAAATCGTCGATCATGTCAATGGGAATTTCCTGAACTCTGGGCTGGCTGGCAATGTCCCGTTCCTCCTGTGTGGTAAACAGACTATCGACTGATGTCAGAAGGCTTGCTACGCTGTTTTTCTCCAATGTCCATTACCTCCTTCACCAGAGTGCGGTAGGCCTCCGCCGCGCGGCCTTTCGGCTCATGCTTGAAAATACTGTGATCTGCCGTGCTGATCTCCGCCAGCCGAACCGTTGCCGGAATCACGGTCTGCATAATGGGCAGATGCTTGCCATAGGCGGCTTTGACAGATGCCACAATGTCCTTGCGGAAATTGGTTTCGTTCGCCATGGTCATAAACACGCCGCCAATTTTCAGCTTGGGATTGATCTGCCGCTTGATGCTCTGCACCGTATTGACCAACTCCGTCATGTTTTCGGCAGCAAAATACTCTGCCTGAACCGGAATCAGAACATAATCCGATGCAGACAGAGCATTGATGACCAGCATACCGAGAGACGGGCGGCAATCCAGCAGGACATAATCGTAGCCCTTTTTGATTTGATCCACATACTGCCGCAGCACCGTCTCCCGGCTCATGACATTCACCAGACCCACCTCAACGGCGGACAGGGTGCGGTTACCGGGGACGAAATCAAAGCCCTCATGATGATGGCAGATTTCGGGATGATCGCCGCCGCTGACACCCGCCACGATATCGTTCATGGCATTGCCCAGTGTCAGCGGCAAATCATTCGGTTTTCGCAGTCCCAGCATTTTGGTTAAGTCCCCCTGCGGATCAACATCCAGCAGAAGAACCTTTTTGCCCTGCATCGCCAGTCCAGCGCCCAGGTTGTACACCGTAGTGCTTTTCCCAACGCCGCCCTTCTGGTTGGCAACGGCAATGACCTTCGTTTTTGCCATTTGGGTTTCCTCCTTAAATAGATTTAGCCGCCTGCGGTGAAGCAGACGGCTATGTACTGGAAACAAGAAACGCCTACTTGTAAACAAGCAGGCAGCTGAGATATGTATTAGACTTTTTTCGCGGGTGCGGAAATTACTTTCTGAATCAGCTCGTCCACACAGTCTGTAAAGCGTCCCTCCCTGATCAATCGGTTTTTCATTTGGACAAGGCTTTGTAGAAGAACCCTGAAATCTGATTGCGACAAATAGAGATAATATTTCTTCTGAAACATCGCGCATTCCCCTTTTTCTCATAATTTCACTACAATACTTGGGCTTTGACGATATGATACCGTAACCCTGTAATATGTGTTGGTGGCTCTTTTACGGTACTTCATGTTGCCTGTATTGGTGAGGCGGTACAGCTGCTTCGGGAAAAGCTGGATCAGAAGAATGTATACTTTATGAATCCGGCACTGGACATGTAAATACTTGGGGAGCGGCGCTTGCCGTTCCCCTTTCTGCTTTGTATGATTTTGGCCGGATAGCGCACACTGACACTATGGAAGTTCTGAATATCTACGAAAGAGGGAAATTTCCCATGATGAATGAAAAGCTTTACGATGTCATCGTCATAGGCGGCGGCCCGGCGGGGCTGACGGCGGCGCTGTACCTCGCCCGGGCGGGCTGTCGGACGCTTGTGCTGGAAAGACGCGGATACGGCGGGCAGATCGCCATTACCAATGAGGTGGTAAACTACCCCGGCGTGCCGAAGACCAGCGGCATGGAGCTTACCGAGACCATGCGCCGTCAGGCGGAGGACTTCGGCGCGGAATTCCTGATTGCGGAGGCGCGGGAGCTGTCCCTTTTCGATGCAGAGAAGACCGTGAAAACCTCTGCGGGGGATTTTCGCTGCATAGGCGTACTTCTGGCCACCGGGGCGCAGCCGAAAATGGCGGGCTTCCGGGGCGAGGAGGAATTCAGGGGACGCGGCGTTTCCTACTGCGCCACCTGCGACGGCGCGTTTCTCCGGAATAAGGACGTTTTCGTGATCGGCGGAGGCTTTACGGCGGCGGAGGAAAGCGTTTTTCTGACGAAATTTGCCCGTCATGTGACCATGCTGATACGGAAAAATGACTTTGCCTGCCCCGCCTCCGTGGCGGACAAAGCCAGAAACCACGCGAAAATCACCGTCCTTTTCAACACCGTCGTGCAGGAGGTTTCCGGCGATGACGGCCTGCGGCGTATCCAATACCAGAATACCGCCACCGGCGAGATCACCGACTACCAGAGTCCGGACGGCGAGACCATCGGCGTGTTTGTCTTTGCCGGGTACGCCCCGGACACAGCTCTGGTTTCCGGCATTGCCGAGCGGGACGCGCGGGGATATATTATCACCGACGAAAATCAGAAAACCTCCGTTGAGGGACTTTACGCGGCGGGCGACATCTGCGTCAAGCCCCTGCGGCAGGTCAT
>CAKTKX010000203.1 GCA_934572365.1 uncultured Oscillospiraceae bacterium | reverse complement strand
CGCTACGGCTGCCACAACACCGGCTTTCACATGGGCGCGGACGTCATCACCATCGACTTTGACGGGGTGATTCCGCCAAAGGTTCTGCCGGAAATCGAAGCGGAAGCCAACGGGGCGGTGTGGCAGAATCTGCCCGTCCGGTGCTGGTATCCCAGCCCGGAGGAGCTGCCCACTATCCCCTACCGCACGAAAAAGGCGCTTTTCTGGCCGGTGCGGATCGTGGAAATTCCCGGATACGACTGCTGCGCCTGCTGCGGCACCCACGTGGCGGCTACGGGGGAGATCGGGCTGATCAAGCTGCTCAGCGCGGTGAGCTTCCGGGGCGGCACCCGGATCGAGATGGCCTGCGGGGCGCAGGCGCTGACGCTGTTAAACGCGGCCTTTGACCAGAACCGGCAGGTTTCCCAGGCGTTTTCCGCGAAAATCACGGAGACCGGCGAAGCCGCCCGACGGATGAACGAGCTGCTTTCCGCGCAGAAATACCGCATGGCGGGACTGGAAAAGCGTATCTTCGCCGGGATTGCGGAAAGTTATGTAAACTACGGAGATGTCCTGCACTTCGAGGAAAACCTGAGTGCCGACGGCGTCCGGGAGCTGGCGGATGCCATCGCGGACAAGTGCGGCGGCGCGGCGGCGGTATTCAGCGGCGGCGAGGGCGGCTACGCCTACTGCCTGATTGCCCGCCAGGGCGACCTGCGGCAATTGAACCGGAACATGACCGCTGCGCTTCATGGACGAGGGGGCGGAAAACCCCTCTGCCAGCAGGGGCGGGTGCAGGCGGCGAAGGGAGAAATTGAGGCCTTTTTCGCCAACAGGCGGTGAATTTAGCAGTTCGATGCGGAAAAAGAGGGCGCGAAGCCGCTTTTTGTTCATAAATTCGACTTTTATTCTCTCGGCGCTTATGCTATAATACCCAAAATGACCCGCACTGCCAAGATGGCTTGACAGCCGCAAAAGGAGAAACATATGGGAGTATTTGACAAAATTTTCGGCACCCGTTCCCAGCGGGAGATCAAGAAAATCCAGCCCACGGTGGATAAAATTCTGGCGCTGGAGGATGAATACAAGGCGCTTTCCGAGGAAGCTCTGAAGGCCAAAACCGCCGAATTCAAAAACCGGCTGGAGCAGGGGGAGACCCTGGACGACCTCCTGCCGGAGGCCTTTGCAGCCGTCCGGGAGGCGGCCGACCGGGTGCTGGGAATGCGCCCCTACCCCGTTCAGCTCATCGGCGGCATCGTGCTCCATCAGGGGCGCATCGCTGAAATGAAAACCGGCGAAGGCAAGACCCTGGTCGCCATTCTGCCCTGTTACTTAAACGCGCTGACCGGCAAGGGCGTTCACGTGGTCACCGTCAACGAGTACCTGGCCAAGCGCGACTCGGAGTGGATGGGCAAGGTCTACCGCTACATGGGGCTTTCCGTCGGTCTGGTGATTCCCGGCATGACCCCGGCGGAGCGCCGGGTGTCCTACGCCGCCGACATCACCTACTGCACCAACAACGAGCTGGGCTTTGACTACCTCCGGGACAACATGGCGATCTACAAGTCCGAGCTGGTGCAGCGGGGACACGCCTTTGCCATCGTGGACGAGGTGGACTCCATCCTGATTGATGAAGCCCGCACCCCCCTGATTATCTCCGGCAAGGGGGAGGATTCCTCCAAGCTGTACGAAATGGCCGACCACTTCGTGTCCACCCTGCGCAAGCAGGTCTTTGCCAAGACCGACGAAAAGGAAATTCACGACGACTACGACTGCGATTACATCGTGGACGAAAAGCAGCGCACCGTGTCCCTCACCGCCAGCGGCATTGCCAAGGCGGAGAAGTTCTTCGGCGTGGAGAACCTGGCCGACGCGGAGAACGCCACCCTCTCCCACCACATCAATCAGGCTATGAAGGCCCGCGGCCTTATGAAGCGGGACATCGACTATGTCATCAAGGACGGCCAGATCATCATCGTGGACGAGTTCACCGGCCGTCTCATGTACGGCCGCCGTTACAATGAGGGTCTGCATCAGGCCATCGAGGCCAAGGAAGGCGTGACCGTCGCCGGGGAGAGCAAGACCCTTGCCACCATCACCTTCCAGAATTTCTTCCGGCTCTACGGCAAGCTCTCCGGCATGACCGGCACCGCCCTGACGGAGGAAGAGGAATTTGGCGCCATCTACAATCTGGACGTGGTGGAGATTCCCACCAACCGTCCCGTCGTCCGGATCGACCACCCGGACGTGGTGTACAAGACCGAAGCGGGCAAGTTCCGCGCCATCATCCGGCAGGTGAAGGCGTGCCACGAAAAGGGTCAGCCTGTGCTGGTGGGTACCATTTCCATTGAAAAGAGCGAAATTTTAAGCAAGCTGCTGAAACGGGAGGGCATCCCCCACAGCGTCCTGAACGCCAAGCATCATGAGCAGGAAGCTCAGATCGTAGCCCAGGCGGGTAAACTGGGCGCCGTGACCATCGCCACCAACATGGCAGGCCGCGGCACCGACATCATGCTGGGCGGCAACGCCGATTTCCTGGCGAAAGCGGAGCTTGCCAAGATGGACTTCCCGGAGGAGCTTCTCCAAGAGGCCGACTCCTACGCTGAGACCGACGACCCGGAAATTCTGAAGGTGCGCCATACCTACGAGGAGCTGCTGAAAAAGCACAAGGCCGCCATTGCGAAGGAAGCGGAGCAGGTTCGCGCCGCCGGAGGACTGTTCATCATCGGCACCGAGCGCCACGAGTCCCGGCGAATCGACAATCAGCTGCGCGGTCGTTCCGGCCGTCAGGGCGACCCCGGCGAAAGCCGCTTCTACCTGAGCCTCCAGGACGATCTGATGCGCCTGTTCTCCACCGACCGGGTGATGGGCATGATGGACTCTCTGGGTCTGGACGAGGACACCCCCATCGACGCGAAAATCCTCAGCAACGCCGTGGAAAACGCCCAGAAGAACGTGGAATCCCGGAACTTCCGCGCCAGAAAGAACGTTCTGGAATACGATAACGTCATGAACACCCAGCGCGAGGTCATCTACGCCCAGCGGCAGAAGGTGCTGGACGGGGAAGACCTGCGGGAGAACATGATGCAGATGCTCCGCTCCCTTGTGGAGAGCGACGTTTCCACCGCCCTCAGCGG
>CAKTKX010000202.1 GCA_934572365.1 uncultured Oscillospiraceae bacterium | reverse complement strand
CAGCTCGGTGGTGGTGAGCACGTAATCCGTGTCCTTCTCCTCGTGGGTGTAGCTCTCCTTGCGCTCCGCCTCCATCTTCTTG
This sequence comes from uncultured Oscillospiraceae bacterium, assembly GCA_934572365.1. Classification (GTDB taxonomy): domain Bacteria; phylum Bacillota; class Clostridia; order Oscillospirales; family Oscillospiraceae; genus Faecousia. The sequence goes on along the minus strand of CAKTKX010000202.1, from coordinate 3,049 downwards.
GCGGTACAGGGCATGACGGAGACTACAACGGTCTTTTTTCCCTTGGCGTTGGCCTCGTCCCGGTAGTAGTCCTTCAGGATGGCGGAGAACATGGCCTGAGGAGAACGGCAGGTGGAGATATTTTCCTTGAATTCCGGATACTCGTTCTCCACGAACTTGACCCACGCGGGGCAGCAGGAGGTCATCAGCGGCAGGTTGGCGCCAGCCTTGACCCGCTCCAGAAATTCCGCAGACTCTTCCATAATGGTCAGGTCGGCGGTGTAGGCGGTGTCGAAGACCTCGTCGAAGCCCATACGGTGCAGCGCCGCTACGACCTTGCCCATGGAGTTCTCGCCCTTGGGCAGACCGAAGGCTTCACCGATGGCCACGCGGACGGCGGGAGCGATCTGGGCGACCACGCGGGTGTTCTTGTCACCCAGCGCCTGCCAGACGTCGGTCATGTTGTGGTGAATGGTCAGGGCGCCGGTGGGGCAGACCACGCGGCACTGTCCGCAGCTGACGCAGTTGGTCATGGCCATCTTGCGGTCGAAGGCGGTGGTCACGGCAGCGTCCGTGCCGCGATGGGCAAAGGCCAGAACGCCGATCCCCTGAAGCTCCGAGCACGCCCGGACACAGCAGCCGCACAAGATGCACTTGTTGGGGTCGCGGACGATGGCGGGAGAAGAAAAGTCTACGGGCTGGATCTCCCGGTGATTTTCAAAGCGGACATTGTTGATGCCCAGCTGGTAGGCCAGCTTCTGCAGCTTGCACCTGCCGTGCTTGTCGCAGGTGGTGCAGTCCCGGCAGTGGGCGGCCAGCAGCAGCTCCACGATGAGCTTGCGGTTCTTGCGCAGACGCTCGGTATGGGTGTAGATCACCATGCCGTCCCGGGGTTCTTCCGAACAGGATGCGAAGCAGCGGCCTCTATCGTCCTCCACCATGCACAGCCGGCAGGCGCCGAAAATGGACAGCTCCGGCTGGTAGCACAGAGTCGGGACCTCGAAACCAGCCTTGCGGATAATGGTCAAGATATTCTTCTCGTCGGTAAATTCTACCTTTTTTCCGTTGATTGTAATAGTACCCATGATTGCCCTCCTTACGCTTCGATGTAGATGGCATCAAAGGCGCAGTTTTCCTTACAGGCGCCACACTTGATACACTTGTTGGAATCAATGGTGTAGGGCTTCTTGACCACGCCGGAGATGGCATTGACGGGGCAGTTCCGGGCGCACTTGGAGCAGCCCTTGCAGAACGCGGGATTGATGACGTAGCGGCGCAGGGCGGTACAGGCCTTGGCGCGGCAGCGCTTATCCACGATGTGTTCGATGTACTCGTCCCGGAAGGCGCTCAGGGTGGACAGAACCGGCAGCGGGGCGGACTTGCCGAGACCGCACAGTGCCATGGTCTGGATCATCTTCGCCAGCTCTTCCAGGGTGTCGATGTCCTCCAGCTTGCCTTGGCCGTTTACGATCCGCTCCAGAATTTCCAGCATCCGCTTGGTGCCTTCCCGGCAGGGGGTACACTTGCCGCAGGATTCCCGCTGGGTGAAGCTCATGAAGAACCGGGCGACCTCCACCATACAGGTGTCCTGCCCCATGACCACCATGCCGCCGGAGCCGATGATGGCGTTGTACTTCTTCACGGAGTCAAAGTCCAGAGGAATGTCCAGATGCTCCTCCGTCAGGCAGCCGCCAGAGGGGCCGCCGATCTGCACGGCCTTGAATTCCGCGCCGTCCTTCAGTCCGCCGCCCACGTCGAAGATGATCTGACGCAGGGTCGAACCCATGGGGACTTCGATCAGGCCGGTGTTTTCAATAGCGCCGGTGAGAGAGAAGGTCTTGCAGCCGGGGCTGCCGGGGGTGCCGATGGAACGGAACCAGTCCGCGCCCTGCAAGATGATCTTGGGGACGTTGGCGTAGGTCTCCACGTTATTCAGCACCGTGGGCTTCTCCCACAGGCCCTTTTCTACGGTTCTGGGTGGCTTCGTTCTGGGCATGCCGCGGCTGCCCTCGATGGAAGCGGTCAGGGCAGAGCCTTCGCCGCAGACGAACGCCCCCGCGCCCCGGTTGATATGCATATGGAAGGAGAAGTCGGAACCCAGGATGTTGTCACCCAGCAGCCCCCGTTCCTCCAGCTGGGCAATAGCGCTGCGCAGCCGTGCCACGGACATGGGGTATTCCGCCCGGACATAGATGTAGCCGTTTTCCGCGCGAACGGCGTAGGCCGCGATCATCATGCCCTCGATGAGCTTGAAGGGATCGCCCTCCATGACGGAGCCGTCCATAAATGCGCCGGGGTCGCCCTCGTCGCCGTTGCAGACCACGTAGCGCACAGTTTCCTTCTGGCGGGCAACCTGCTTCCACTTCCGTCCGGTGGGGAAGCCGCCGCCGCCGCGGCCGCGCAGGCCGGATCGATCCACTTCGTCAATGACCTCGTCCCGGGTCATGGAGAACATAGCCTTTTTCAGCGCGTCAAATCCGCCCGCAGCCAGATACTCGTCCAGGGATTCGGCGTCAAACTTGCCGCAGTTTTCCAGAACGATCCGGGTCTGCTTCGCAATGAAGGGAATTTCGTCGGGCTGAATATACACCTTTTCGCCCTTCTTATAAAGCAGCCGCTCAATAACGTCGTCACCCAGGACGCTCTTTTCCACGATCTCGGCGCAGTCCTCGGGCTGCACTTTTACGTACTGAATGACTTTATCGCCCTTCTGGATGCGAACCAGAGGGCCGAGCTCACAGAAGCCCTGGCAGCCCGTCTTCTTGACACCCACGACCGTCTCGCCGTCGTGGCCGCCGCAGGGAGAGAATACCAGCTCGATGCCGGGCGTCTCCTTCACCAGGTCTTCAAACAGCTCATGGATCTTATGGGAGCCGGTGGCAATACAGCCGGTGCCGGAGCAGACCAGGATCCGGCAGGCATAGCTCTGAATCTCCAGCTGCGCCTGTGCGCGCGCCTGGTTCAGTTCTTCACAAGTCTTGATCATCAGACTCTCCCCCTCAATTCCGCAATCAACGCCAACGCTTTCTCCGGTGTCATGGAGGGATGCACCTGCTCATTGACCATCATG
>CAKTKX010000201.1 GCA_934572365.1 uncultured Oscillospiraceae bacterium | reverse complement strand
ACAGGCCGAAATGTGGCTGGAAGATTATGAAGGTTCTATTAAGCGGGTTGCATTTTGTCCTGTCCGATGATATACTGAGGTGTACGGGGGAATTACGCCGAAAAGGCGCGCGTTCCCCTGGGTTACTTTTCGCGGAGGAAGCAATATGAAAACAAAAACCGGCCGCATTCTGACAGTGGCGCTGATTTTTCAGCTGCTCGCCTTTTCGGCCTGCGCCGCGTGGCTCGTGTACGACGCCAAGGTCGACCGCAGCGGCTGGGCAGAAAAAGGCGGCGTGCGGTATTACCGGGATTTTCACGCCAAGCCTGTCACCGGCTGGCTGGACATAGACGGGCAGCGGTACTTTTTCCTGGAGGGCGGCATTCCCGCCACCGGCTGGCTGGAACAGGACGGCGTTACCCGGTACTTTGGAAGCGACGGCGTCATGCTGACCGGCTGGCAGACCATCGGCGGGAAAACCTACTGCTTCGGTGACGACGGCGCCATGCTCACCGGCTGGCAGGAGATCGACGGCATTCCCTGCTATCTCCCCGACGGCATTCTCGCCACGGGCTGGCAGGAGATCGACGGAAAGCGGTACTATTTCGGCGACGACGGCAAAATGCGAACCGGCTTTACAAACGTGGACGGCGACATTTACTGCTTTGACGAAGCCGGTCAGCCCCTGACCGGGGACGTTTCTCTCGGAGAAGGCCGCTATCACTTTTCCGAGGAAGGCGTCATGCACACCGGCTGGCTCACCGCGGAGGACGGGATGCGCTACTATCAGGCCGACGGCACCATGGCGACAGCCTGGCAGGAGATCGGCGGAAAGCGGTATTATTTCGGTGAAAACGGCTCAGCTACCATCGGCTGGTATCAGGAGGGCGAATACAGCTACTACTTCCTGTCCGACGGCTCCGCCGCCGTCGGCCCCACGGAGATCGACGGCGAGACCCACTATTTCACCCCCAAGGGCATGGAGGTCATCCTCGTCAACGCCGCCCATCCGATTCCGGACTATTATACCGCTGACCCCGTGATCGTTGAGGATTGGCATCGGGTGGATCGGCGGTGCTACGAGCCGCTGATGCAGATGCTCTCCGATTGCAGCGACGCGGGGATCGAGTACATCTTTAACTGCGGCTACCGCACCCTTCAGGAGCAGACGGACATTCTGGAAAAGCGGACGCAGGAACACATGAAGGATTTTGACCTGGATTTTGACGAAGCCCGAAAAATGGCACTGGAAACCGTGGCCGTCCCCGGCACCAGTGAGCATCAGATGGGTCTGGCCGTGGACATTGTGGGAGAGGAAGCCAACGCCTGGCTGGCAGAGCACTGCTGGGAGTACGGATTCATCCTCCGCTACACTCAGGAAAAAGAGGCGATCACCGGCATCACCAACGAGCCGTGGCACTTCCGGTATGTGGGCAAGGAAATTTCCATGGACATGAAGGACTCCGGGCTGTGTCTGGAAGAATACCTGGGCGCGGCATAAACGCTGAAAAATGAAAACGCATAAGCGGGTTATGGAGGACAATTATGATCAAATTAGAAGAAATTACAAATGCGAACATCTGGAAAGTCTGCGCTCTGGAACCCTTTGATGCACAGAAAGATTTTGTCGCGGAAAATATACAGAGTCTGGCAGAAGCCTACGCAACGAGAAACGAAGGGCATAACGCTCTGCCCTTAGCGGTTTATCATGATGAAACGCTGATCGGATTTGTTATGATCGGCAAAGGGACAGTGGGCAACGAAGAGGAAAGTGATCTGATCAAGGAGAACTACAGCATCTGGCGATTGATGATCGACAAAAATTATCAGGGGCAAGGATTCGGTAAGCAGACAATCGATGCAGCCATAAATCTGATCCGTACTTTCCCATTCGGGGAAGCGAAAAAGGTATGGCTGTCTTATGAGCCTGAAAATACCCACGCCAGAGATATTTACAGAAAGTATGGATTTACAGAGAACGGGGAAATGTGCGGAAATGAAATCATCGCCGTATATGAATTATAAGATTCATTTCCCGCACCGATGTCCCCATACAGGGTACGCCCCCATATGGTTATTCAGCTCACCCCCAAGCAGCATTACGCCGCCGGTTTCCGATACGGAAACCGGCGGCGTTCGTTTTTTAATCTCTGCGCAGTGCCTCGATGGGGTTCAGGTTCGCCGCCTTGTAGGCCGGGAGCATACCGAACACCACGCCGATGAAGGTGGAGAACACCACCGCCACGACGATGGCCGGCGCACTGATGGACACGGGAATCTGCATCATGTTGGAGATCAGCTCCGCGAGGATCACGCCGCTGATGACGCCGATAATGCCGCCCAGACTGGTCAGCACCGCCGATTCCGTCAAAAACTGGAGCAGAATCCGTTTCTTTCTCGCGCCGATGGCCTTTTTCAGGCCGATCTCAGCGGTTCGCTCCGTCACGGACACCAGCATGATGTTCATAACGCCGATGCCGCCCACCAGCAGGGAAATGCTGGCGATCCAGATCAGCTGTGTGTTGGTGGACTGGGACATTTTTTGCAGCTGCTGCGCCTGTTCCAGCATATCCTGACTGCGGTAGTCGAAGTCGGAATTTTCCGAATCCACGATCTGCTTCTGGGTCAGAATGTCAGCCGCTTCTTTGCCCGCCGTGGCCATGGTGTCGGTGTTTTTCACCTTGATGGCCACGTTCTGAGGCTCGTCAAACTGAAATGCCGTCGGCCAGACCGTGCCGGGGATGTACAGACAGCCGGAGGAGGTGTCCGCGTAGAGGTAATAGTCCTGCAATGTCTCAATGGTGGGGGTAAACTCCTTGGACAGGGCAACCACCCCCACCACGGTGAACACGTCGCCCTTAATTTCCAGCGACTTGCCCACGGGGTCTTCCCCGCCGAACAGGGTGGAAACCGTGTTGGCGTCCACCAGCGCCACCTTGCGGAAATTGTCGTAATCCGCCTGGGTGAAGCCTCTGCCGGACTTGATCTGATAGCCGTACACCGGCAGATAGTGCGCATCAATGCCGTAGGTCTCGCCGTTGAAGCTTGTGTTCTGATAGTACACGAAATTGGAATTGTTCCGGGAGTTGTACAGCGATACTTCCTCCACGCCGGAAAGTTCTTCCAGCTCCTGCCGGGTCTCCTCGGTGATGACCCGCACGC
>CAKTKX010000200.1 GCA_934572365.1 uncultured Oscillospiraceae bacterium | reverse complement strand
TCCTCCGCCGGTTACATCTACCCCACTCTGTGGCTGATGGAGAACTACGACGGCAAGAAGATCTCCGACCTGTCCAACGTCGTGCCTCTGGACTCCGGCTACGGCACCGCTTTCTCCTACGCCGCTGCTGAGCAGGTGGACATCATCGTCTGCTACGCCGACGGCCGTAACGACTACGAAGCTTCCTGGACTCTGCCTGTCGACCAGAAGGACGAGACCGGCAAGCAGGGCATGGGTCGTTCCGACTCCATCTGGAATGAGCTGAATGTCATCGGCGTCACCGACGGCATTTACAACGATACCGTTGCCATTTCCAAGGAAAGCCCCTACTACACCCCCGAGATGATCGACGCTCTGCAGCAGTGCTTCATCAATATCATCAACACCGATGAAGGCCAGGCGATCTTCAGCGTCTACAGCCACACCGGCTATGCCATCGCCAAGGACTCCGACTACGACGGCGCCCGCGCTGCTCTGGCCGTTGTTTCCTAACCCGTTGAAGTGATTCAGAAAGCGCCCTGCCTCAAAACAGGGCGCTTTCACCCTAAATACATAAAACCCTGCGGCAGGGCGGGTTGCCGTCAACCCAACGCCCGCTGGCGGCAAGCCGCCTTGCCGCATGTTCTATTTGGCTTACGAGCTTATACGGAACTCCAATTAAAATCTTTAGAAAAGATTTTAATTGCCCGAAGGGCACGGAGTTCCTATGAGACGTGTTTTGTGATTTCTTTCCTTATAAATCACAAAACTGGCAGCGCCGTCAGGCGATGCCTTCCTGATTAAAATCAAAGATTTTCATCAGGAAATAGTATTAAAGAAAGAGAAGACGCTGATATGATTGAATTTAAAAATGTATACAAAACCTATCCCAACGGCTTCACTGCACTGAAAGGCATCAACCTGCAGATCGAGCAGGGGGAATTTGTCGCCATCATCGGCCTGTCCGGCGCGGGCAAGTCCACCATTCTGCGCTGCATCAACCGGATGCACGATATCACCGAGGGCGAGCTGACGGTGGACGGCGTTGATGTGGACGCTCTGAGGGGCAAGGCGCTGCGCCGGTACCGCCGGAAGGTTGGCATGATCTTCCAGAGCTTTAATCTGGTCTCCCGGAGCACCGCCATCAAGAATGTTCTGACCGCCGACGTGCCGGATATGAACTTCTTCCGTGTCCTGTTCGGCATTTTCACCAAGGATCAGAAGATGCGCGCCCTGGAAAGCCTGGACAAAGTGGGCATTCTGGACAAAGCCTACACCCGCTGCGACCAGCTGTCCGGCGGCCAGCAGCAGCGTGTCGCTCTGGCGCGTACCCTGAACCAGAACCCCAAGATCATTCTGGCCGACGAGCCTGTGGCCTCCCTCGACCCCATCACCGCCAAGCAGGTTATGGAGGATTTCGTCCGCATCAACAAGGAATACAACATTTCCATTCTGCTGAATATCCACCATGTTGATTTGGCGCTGAAATACTGCGACCGGGTCATCGGCGTTCGCGCCGGTGAGATCGTGTTCGACGGCCCCGCCAGCACCATTACCCAGGAGCAGATCGACGCGGTCTACAACGGTGCCAAGGTTCCCACCATGGGCGACGGAGAATGAGTATGGACAACGAAAACACCGCTCTCTACAAAGAGACATTCTTCGATAAGATCTTCAAGCCCCAGATCATCACCCTGGAGAACGGACACACCGTACGCCGCCCCAGAAGCCGCACGCCGCTCATTGTGCTCGCGCTTGCGCTGGCTATCGTGTGGGCGCTGAAAATGACCGACTTTGATCTGGCGGTTATCGTCAGCCGGTTTTCCAAGATGATGGATCTGCTGAAGAAAATTTTTCATCCCAATTGGGAATTCTTCCCCAAGGTCATTAACCCGCTGCTGGACACCATCAAAATGTCCATTCTGGGTACGGTCATCGGCTGCGCAATCGCCATGCCGGTGGCGATCCTCGCTTCCTCCAACATCAACCGCAATACGGTGATCGTCAGCATTTTCCGCTTCATTCTGGCGCTGATCCGTACTCTGCCCACGCTGGTCATTGCCCTGGTCTGCGCGTTGATCTTCTCTCTTGGTACCTTCTCCGGCACGGTGGCCATCGCCATTTTCACCTTCGGCGTCGTGTCCAAGATGCTCTATGAGAGCATCGAGACCATCGATATGGGACCCTTTGAGGCCATGGAGGCGCTGGGCGCCAATAAATTCCAGGCATTCTGGTCGGCATGCGTCCCTCAGATTCTCCCTGTTTATCTGAGCCATTGCCTGTATTGCTTTGAAATGAACATCCGCGCCTCCGCCATTCTGGGTTATGTCGGTGCGGGCGGCCTGGGCATCACCATCAACGAGCGGATCGGCTGGCGTGACTACGAGAGCCTTGGCATGGTGCTGCTGACATTGTTCGTCGTGGTCGCGTTCATCGAATTCTTCAGCGCTTACCTGCGCAAGAAGCTGAGCTGAGAGGAGGATGAACATGGCTGCAAGAACCAAATTGGAAACTTTTGAAGAGACCTATCACCGGAAGCTTACTGCCGCCGAAGCCTACGCCAACCGTCCCCGGAAGTGGCTGCTCTACACCCTGATCGTGCTGATCATTGTGACAATGGTCGGCTGGTCGTCCTCCAGCATCCAGTTCAACGGCATGACCACAACGGGGTCCGAGGTGGCAAAGGGCGTCCTCCACGGCGTCTTCCATCCCGATACCGCGCTGCTTTTCGGCACCGGAGACACGGACGTTCCCTATCTGCTGCTGCAAACCGTGGCCATTGCAGTGCTGGGTACGCTGTTTGGCGCGATTTTGGCAATTCCCTTTGCTTTCCTGGCCGCAAGCAACATTATGCCGAAGCCCATTTCTTATCTGTTCCGGCTGCTGATTTTGCTGATCCGTACCATTCCCAGCCTGGTGTGGGCGCTGATGTGGATCCGCGTCACCGGCCCCGGCGCGGCCTGCGGTGTCATCACCCAGTCCATTTGCTCCATCGGTATGATCTCCAAAATGTACATCACGGCCATCGAGGATTTGGACACCCACATCCTGGAGAGCCTGGACGCCATGGGCTGCAATGCCTTTGAGAAAATTCGCTACGGCGTTATCCCGCAGCTGACAGCGAGCTTTATTTCCACCACCATTTACCGTTTCGATATCAACCTGAAGGACGCTACCACCCTGGGT
>CAKTKX010000199.1 GCA_934572365.1 uncultured Oscillospiraceae bacterium | reverse complement strand
AAAGCGGAAAGGGGCTTCCTCTATGCTAGAGATTTCCAGTAAGACCAACCTGTTGGAGCAGAAATCCTACAAATATTCCCTCCAGGACGTGGCGGAGCCGAATTTGCAGCGGGACGTGTATTCCTACGGCACCATTCCCAAGGTGGCGTTCAACCACCGCCGGGTGCCTATGTCCATGCCCGAGGAAATCTGGATTACGGACACCTCCCTGCGGGACGGCCAGCAGTCCGTGGAGCCGTACTCCGTTGACCAGATCGTGAACATCTACAAGCTGCTGAGCAAGCTGGGCGGCCCTTACGGCATCATTCGCCAGACGGAGTTCTTCATCTACAGCAAAAAAGACCGGGAGGCCATTGAAAAATGTATGTCGCTGAATCTGAAATTCCCGGAGATCACCAGCTGGATACGGGCGACAAAGGAAGACTTCCAGCTGGTGCATGACCTGGGCATCAAGGAAACCGGCATTCTGGTCTCCTGCTCGGACTACCACATCTTCAAGAAAATGAAGATGACGAGAAAACAGGCCATGGACTACTACCTTGCCACGGTGAAGGAGGCCTTTAATGCCGGCGTCATTCCCCGCTGCCATCTGGAGGACATCACCCGGGCGGATTTCTACGGCTTCGTGGTGCCATTTGTCAACGAATTGCAGCGGCTGAGCCGGGAAGCGGGTGTGCCGGTGAAGATCCGCGCCTGCGATACCATGGGCTACGGCGTCCCCTTCACCGAGGCGGCGCTTCCCCGAAGCGTGGCGGGCATCATCTACGGCTTGCAGCACTATTCCGATGTTCCCAGCGAGCATCTGGAATGGCACGGCCATAACGATTTTTATAAAGGCGTGGCCAACGCTTCCACGGCGTGGCTTTACGGCGCCTGCGCCGTCAACTGCTCCCTGCTTGGCATCGGCGAGCGGACGGGCAATGTGCCGCTGGAAGCCATGGTGTTCGAGTATGCGTCGTTGCGGGGGTCGCTGGACGGCATGGACACCACGGTCATCACGGAGATCGCCGATTACTTCAAAAACGAGATCGGCTACGACATCCCGCCCATGACGCCCTTTGTGGGCAGCGCCTTCAACGTCACCCGGGCGGGCGTCCACGCCGACGGACTGATGAAGGACGAGGAAATTTACACCATTTTCGACACCAAGAAAATCCTGAACAAGCCCGCCACAGTGCAGATCAGCAAAACCTCCGGCCTTGCGGGCGTCGCCTACTGGATTAACCAGACCTACGGCCTGGAGGACGGCGAAAAGCTGGACAAAAAGTCGCCGCTGGTGGTCGCCATGAAGGAATGGGTAGACCGGCAGTACGAGGACGGCCGCCAGACGGTCATGACGGAACGGGAGCTGAAAGAGAAAATCCGGCAGCTTGCCCCGGACTTTGCCGAAAGAGGGTAAGGAGAAGAATATGAATCAATTCAAAACCACGTCTCTGGCCGATCAGGTCTTCGAGAAGTTGGAGAATGACATCATTCAGGGCGTCTATCCCCGGGGAGAGATTCTGACGGAGCTGAAGCTGGTTGACCAGCTGGGCGTCAGCCGCACCCCCATCCGGGACGCGCTGCGCCGCCTGGAACAGGAGCGGCTCATTGAGGACACCGGCAAAGGCTCCCGGGTGGTTGGCATCACCGAGGAAGACCTGGAGGATATCATGAACATCCGCCAGCGCATCGAGGGGCTTGCCGCCTACTACGCCGCGAAGAACATGACCCCAGAGGGACTTGCCGAGCTGACCCACATTGTCGACCTTCAGGATTTTTACTATGACAAGGGGGACGCGGAGCAGCTGCGGCAGGTGGACGAACAGTTCCACGACCTAATCTGCTACCTGAGCAAGCGCACCGTGATCATGGATACGCTGATCCCTCTGCACCGGAAGACCCGGCGCTACCGCCGCATTTCCATGGAGGACTGGTCCCGCACCGTCAACACCCGGAAGGAACACAAGTCGATTTTCGACGCCATGGCCTCCGGCGACGCGGATTTGGCGGAAAGCCTGATGGCAAAGCATATCGAAAACGCGAAAAAGCACATGTTGGGAGGATTCATAAATCATGGGTAAGACAATTGCACAGAAAATCATTGCGTCCCATCTGGTCTCCGGGGACATGACCCCCGGCAGCGAGGTGGCGCTGCGCATCGACCAGACCCTGACCCAGGACGCCACCGGCACCATGGCCTATCTGGAATTTGAGACCATGGGCATCCCCAGAGTGAAGACGGAACTGAGCATCGCCTACGTCGACCACAACACCCTCCAGTGCGGCTTTGAGAACAGCGACGATCACCGCTATTTGCAGACCGTCACCGCCAAGCACGGCGTGTATTTCTCCCGCCCGGGCAACGGCATCTGCCATCAGGTGCATCTGGAACGCTTCGGCAAGCCCGGCAAGACCCTCATCGGCTCCGACAGCCACACCCCCACCGGCGGCGGCATCGGTATGCTGGCCTTCGGCGCGGGCGGTCTGGACGTGGCGGTGGCCATGGGCGGCGGCGCGTACTACATCACCATGCCGAAAATGTACAAGGTGAACCTGACGGGCAGGCTCAGACCCTACGTCACCGCCAAGGACGTGTCCCTGGAGCTGCTGCGGATCCTCTCCGTCAAGGGCGGCGTGGGCGCGATCATCGAGTGGGGCGGCGAGGGCGTCGCCACCCTGTCCGTCCCGGAGCGGGGCACCATCACCAACATGGGTACCGAGCTGGGCGCTACCACCTCCATTTTCCCCTCCGACGAGGTCACGAGAAAGTTCCTGGCAGCGCAGGGCAGGGAAGGGGACTACGTTCCCCTGTCCAGCGACCCGGATGCGGAGTACGATAAGATTATCGACATTAACCTGAGTACCCTCAAGCCCATGATCGCCTGCCCCCACAGCCCGGATAACGTGGTAGCCGTGGAGACGCTGAAGGATGTGAAGGTCGATCAGGTGTGCATCGGCTCCTGCACCAATTCCTCCCTGTACGACATGCTCAAGGTCGCCGCCATGCTGAAAGGCAAGACCGTTCACCCCTCCGTCAGCCTGTCCGTGTCCCCCGGCTCCCGGCAGGTGCTGACCATGCTCAGCGACTGCGGCGCCCTGTCGGACATTCTCGCCAGCGGCGCGCGGCTGCTGGAATGCGCCTGCGGCCCCTGCATCGGCATGGGCTTCTCCCCCAATTCCGGCGGCGT
>CAKTKX010000198.1 GCA_934572365.1 uncultured Oscillospiraceae bacterium | reverse complement strand
GAGCTGAGTCCCACGGAGATCAGCATGGCCAGTCCCGTGGAAAGGGGAACGGTGATCAGCACCAGCAGGAGCGTATTTTTCAGCGCCTGCAAAAAGTAGGGATCCCGCAGGACGTAGCGGTAATTGTAAAGCCCGGTGCCGAAATAGGTCTGGGACGCAAAATTATACCCTTCCTCAAAGGAATAGGTCAGCACGTCGATGAGGGGGTAAACCAGAAATACCCCCAGAAACACGGCGGCGGGAAGCAGGTAGAGCCAGCCCTTCCAATTGTTCTTTTCCATAGGTGTTCCCCCGCTTTAGCCAAAATTGATCCGCGCGCCGGACTCTTTCTGGAACAGGAATACCTTGTTGGGTTTCAGGTCAAAGCGCACCTTTTGAGACGCCGCATTGACGGCGTTTTCCGCGCTGATGATGGAGCGGATGGTCACGTTCTGGGACTTGGGGTGGGTGGAGACCACGCTGATATCCCGCCCCATGACCTCTACCCGGGACAGGTCGCAGCTTAGTGCGCCGGTCTCCGACAGAATAAAGCCCTCGGGGCGGATGGCGGCGGTGACGCTCTGGTCGGCCACGCCGGGGACGGCCAGCACGGCTTCCTCGCCGATGTACAGCTGCCCGCCCTTCACCTCGCCGTCAAAGACGTTGATGGGCGGCGTCCCCAGGAATTTCGCAACAAACAGATTCACGGGGGAATCGTAAACCGCCTGGGGCTTGCCGATCTGCTGCACAACGCCGTCTTTCATGACCACGATCAGGTCGGAGATGGACATGGCTTCCTCCTGGTCGTGGGTGACGAACACGGTGGTGATGCCGGTGGCCTTCTGGATGCGGCGAATTTCCTCCCGGGTCTGGAGCCGCAGGCGGGCGTCCAGATTGGAAAGGGGCTCGTCCAGCAGCAGGATCTTCGGCATTTTTACCAGCGCCCGGGCAATGGCCACACGTTGCTGCTGGCCGCCGGACAGCTCCTTGGGCTTGCGGTCCATCAGCTCCTCGATCTGCACCAGCTTCGCCGCCTCCAGCGCCATGTCGGCCATCTGCTGACGGGTGAGCTTGTCCTTGCCCGTCCGGTTTTCCAGGGGGAAGGTGATATTCTGCCGCACCGTCAGGTGGGGATACAGGGCATAATTCTGGAACACCAGCCCCACGCCCCGGTTTTCCGCGGGCAGGTCGGTAACGTCGTCGTCTCCAAAGAAGATACGGCCGGAGGTGGGCTTCTGCAATCCGGAGAGCAGGTTCAGCGTGGTGGATTTGCCGCAGCCCGAGGGACCCAGCAGCCCCAGCAGCACGCCGTCGGGAATCTCAAAGGTGAAATCGTTTACGGCGACGACATCGGCGGGCTGCTTTTTGCTGCGGCTGGGGAACGTTTTCGTCAGATTTTGCAGGGTGACTTTCATGGAACCACAGTCCTTTTTCAAAGCGTTGCCTCCATTATATGCCACAAAGCCGCGCTTTTCAAGAAAAAAGAATTTCTGAGTACGAAACGGGCGGGAAACGCAAAATGCGTTTCCCGCCGATTTGTTTTTTACTGCGCAGGGGCCTTGCTCCGGCGCTTATTTTTCCATCTTTCCACCAGAAACAGCGTCAGCACGGAATAGACGGTCAGCAGAACAAAGAAAATGCCGCTACATTGCCACTGGGTCAGCCCGATGCCCCGCGCCTGGGCACCCGGAATCAGCCGCGCCTGCACGAACCGGGCGACGAGGGCGTGATTCAGGTAAACGGCGTAGGAGAATTTGCCGAAATTCCGGAAAATCCGCCGGTTCAGCACCGCATTGACCCAGGACGTGCCGTCATAGCACCCAAGAATCAGAATGGGCGTGGTGATCAGGAAAATGTTGGCGAGGTCGGCATATACGAAGATGGTCACGGCAGATAAAATGACCGCCAGATTGAAGAAGACCCTTTTGCTTTTCAGCCGCTCATAATAGGGCGTGGTGGTGAAATAAAACGTCAGCACGCCGATGCACAGCGGCGAGAACGCCCGCAGAAGGGGCAGATAGAAAAAGCCGTAGTTTTCCCACAAATCCACCCCGGAATACAGCAGAGACTGAATCATCAGAATGGCGGCGGGAAACACCAGCGTCCGGCTGACGCGCTCATTGCGGCACAGAAGGCTGTAGACGAAGAACCCCGCAATCACCAGGGCGGACAGCTGCCACAGAGGATAGTTGAGGCTTTCGTGGAAGCGGTAGGCGCTTTGCAGGAGCAGAAGGTCGGGAATCTGGTTGTAGAAGTCCAGAGCAATGGCGCCGACCTTGTCCCAGCTGGGAGACATCACCAGATGCACCAGACTTCTTGCCAAGGTGTACAGAAAAAATGCCGCCAGGGAAAACAGATAGTGGGGATAAATGGACGACACGTGATCCAGGGTATAGTCCCACGCGCCGTAGGATTTTCCGCCGTCGGCAAAGGAGCGGGCGTAGAACTTCCTCCCCAGAAAGAACCCGGAGATGATGAAAAACACCTGCACCGCCACTGTAGGGCCGGGGGCAATGGTGGTGCCGAAATGGAAAAAGGCGATGATATACGCGAATACCAGTTTCAGTACGTCAATGGAATAGATGCGTTGTTTCACGGCATTTCCCTCGCAAATTCATACTATTTCTTCATAAAATGATTTTATCATTTTATTTAAGCCGTTTCACGGCAGACCGCCTGGGCGGCGGTAAGAAATGTATTGACTTCGTTTTTTAGCGGCAGTGGCCGCTGGCCGCAATCCTGCGGCCTAATAAAACGCTTTTCAGCGTTTTATAAAAAACTCGTATCAGATTACTCCCAGTTTATCGGTTTTTTCTGAAAATGTCAATGACGGAAAATCCCGGCGGCTCTCAAAAGCTGCCGGGAGAATCATTACAATGTTGCCGCCATGACGGCCTTAATGGTGTGCATCCGGTTTTCCGCCTCGTCGAAGACGATGGATTGGCTGCCTTCAAAGACCTCGTCGGTCACCTCCATGCAGTCGATGCCGAATTTGTCGTAAATCTGGCGGCCGATGGTGGTGTTCAGGTCGTGGAAGGCGGGCAGACAGTGGAGGAACCGGCATTGGCTTCCGGCCGTTTCCATCAGTTCCTTTGTTACCCGGTAGGGGGTCAGGTCTTCGATCCGTTCCTGCCAGACGCTGTCCGGCTCGCCCATGGAGACCCACACGTCGGTGTAGATCACGTCCGCACCGGGGACGGCTTT
>CAKTKX010000197.1 GCA_934572365.1 uncultured Oscillospiraceae bacterium | reverse complement strand
CCCCGCGCTGACCACCTGAGAGAAAACCGTCGCAATGGCAGCGCCCGCCACGCCCAGCTTCAGCACCACCACGCACACAATATCCAGCACGATGTTGACACCGCAGGCGACCATCAGGAAAATGGTCGGCCGCCGAGAATCGCCCATGGCTCGGAGAATTCCAGCCCCCATGTTGTAAAGCATGGAAGCGATTGCGCCGCCGAAATAGACTTTTATGTACAGAACGGCATCGTCCACGCAGCTTTCCGGGGTGTTCATCAGCCCCAGAAGCCTGGGGCCGAAGCAGTAGCCCAGCAGCATCACCACCGCGCCCAGCAGCAGCGACAGCGCCACGCCGGTATGCAGCGCGTCCTGCACGCCCTGCTTACTTTTCGCGCCGTAAAACTGAGACAACAGCACCGTCGCGCCGGTACTCAGGCCGATGAAAAAGCCGTTCATCAGGCTCAGCAGCGCCGAGGTGGCCCCTACCGCCGCCAGCGCCTGGGTACCGACAAACCGGCCGACGATGATGGTATCCACGGTATTGTACATCTGCTGGAAAAAGCTTCCCAGCAGAATGGGAAAGAAAAAGTAAAGCAGCTGCTTCCAGATCACGCCCTCCGTGATGCGCTGCGACGGCAATTCGCCCTCCATAAAAAAATCCTCCTGCGGGTGTTCTGTGGACGATTCTACCATAGAAGCGGCAAACTGTCCATGGTTTTTTCGGGGAAATCATGCCGTAACCAGCAGAGGAAGCGCAAAAAAGAAATAACCCTCGGTCAACTGTCATCACAGCCGCCGAGGGTTATTTCTCTTCGATCTTGGTATCTAACATCTGTTGGTTAACCTCTCTTTCTGCGGATTGACGGGCGTATGCGATCCGTTTTTCTGTTCCGTAACCTTATCCATTCTCCATCTGTCTCTTCCGCGAGACGCGCTTATAAGTCGGAATCGCCGGGGATCTCCCTGCCCGCCTGTATCGGCTCCATCCTGATTTGAAGCCTTCAGGGGTTTACCTGTACATCGGTATCACCTCTTTGCATTTATAAGATATCATAAATGTTTCAGTTATTCAAGACACAATATTGTATAATATCGCCAGTACATTATTGTTGAAAACACAGATTTCCCTTTGGTGCGGGCGGCCGCGGATTGACAAAAGGGGAAAGCCCTGTTATAATAATTTTGTTCGGCGGCCGTGCAGCCGTCGTTTTTTCGTGGTATTTTTTAGCCGGTATTCCCGGCTGGGCAAGCGTATAAAAAGGAGAAAAACGATGAAATACGACTTTACTTCCATTCTGGATCGCCGGGGAAAGGACGCCATCGCCGTCGATGCCGTGGGCGCCCCCGGTTCCTCCTATCCCGCCCCCCGGGAGGGCTTTGACGTGATTCCCATGTGGGTCGCGGACATGAATTTCCCCGTGGTTCCCACCGTTCAGCAGGCCATGATCGCCCGGGCGGAGCATCCGGCCTTCGGCTACTTTGACCCCCCGGCGAAATACTACGATTCCATCATCCGCTGGCAGGAAAGCCACAACGGCGTCACCGGCCTGAAGCCGGAACACATCGGCTACGAAAACGGCGTACTGGGCGGCGTGATCTCCGCACTGAACGTGCTTTGCTCCAAGGGGGACAATGTTCTGCTCCACAGCCCCACCTACATCGGCTTTACCCACTGCCTGACGGACAACGGCTATCACATTGTCCACTCTCCGCTGACAAAGGACGCGCAGGGTGTCTGGCGGATGGACTTTGCCGACATGGAAAAGAAAATCGTGGAAAACCACATCCACGCCGCCATTTTCTGCTCCCCCCACAACCCCTGCGGCCGGGTCTGGGAGCGCCGGGAAGTCGAGCAGGCCATGGCGCTGTACAAAAAGTACGACGTGATGGTGGTTTCCGACGAGATCTGGAGCGACATTCTGCTGACAGGGTATCGCCACACCCCCACTCAGTCCGTCAGCGAGGACGCGAAAATGCGCACCGTGGCGCTGTACGCCCCCTCCAAGACCTTCAATCTGGCGGGACTGGTGGGCAGCTACCATATTATCTACAATCCCTGGCTCCGGGACCGCTGCAACAAGGAAGGCTCTCTCAGCCACTACAACGCCATGAACGTCATGAGTATGCACGCGCTGCTGGGCGCCTACAAGCCCGAGGGCTATGAGTGGGTGGAGGAGCTGCGGCAGGTCATCACCGGCAATGTGGATTTTGCCTGCGACTATATTGCGAAGCACTTTGAGGGCGTAGAGGTCAGCCGCCCTCAGGGGACGTATATGCTGTTCCTGGACTGCGAAAAATGGCTGACAGCCCACGGCAAGACCATGGACGAGCTGCTTGCCGCCGGATGGGACGTGGGCGTCATCTGGCAGGACGGACGGGCGTTCCACGGTCAGACCCACATCCGCATGAACCTCGCGCTGCCCTTAAGCCGGGTGCAGGAGGCCTTCCGGCGGCTGGATACTTATGTTTTCAATGCCTGATACGATACTCCGGGGCGGATTTCCGCCCCGGAGCTTTTGCTTTTGGAGACAAAATTCGCCGCTTTACATAGATTTTACAAAGTGCCTATTGTAATTCTTACGGTTTTGTCGTACCATCGACAGTGAGATAGAATAAGTTGGAGGGAATGCAAGTGATTTACTGCGTAGAGGATGACGACAGCATCCGGGAGCTGATGCTGTATGCCCTGCGGGCGTCCGGCTTCGAGGCGGAGGGCTTCCGGGACAGCGTGGGGCTGTTCGACGCCCTGAGCCATTCCCAGCCCCAGCTGATTATGCTGGATATTATGCTGCCCGGGATGGACGGCATTGAAATTCTCAAAGCCCTCCGGGGCAATCCTGCCACCGCCCGCATCCCGGTCATCATCGCGTCCGCCCGGGGGACGGAGTACGACAAGGTAGTGGGGCTGGACTTGGGCGCGGACGATTATCTGGCCAAGCCCTTCGGCATGATGGAGATGGTGTCCCGCATCCGGGCGGTTCTGCGACGGACGGCTCCTGCGGCTGCCCCCGGACTGCTGCAAATGGGCAATCTGCGGATGGATTCCGCGTCCCACACGGTCTACGCCGGGGACGCCCGGGTGGAGCTGACGCTGAAGGAATTTGAATTGCTCAAGCTCTTTCTGGAGCATCCCGGCCGGGTCTTTACCCGGGATCAGCTGCTGGAGCGGATCTGGAGCACGGACTACGTGGGCGAGACCCGGACGGTGGACGTACACATCGGCACCCTGCGCACGAAGCTGGG
>CAKTKX010000196.1 GCA_934572365.1 uncultured Oscillospiraceae bacterium | reverse complement strand
TAGAATTTCTTGTTCATCAGGGTGTCCACCAGCGCGGCCACGGCGTCCACGTCCGTGGAGGCGGAATGCACCGCGCCGTCCAAGTGAGACGGATAGAAGAACGAGCCGTAAGGCCCCTTCATGTCGATCATCACGGGCGTACCCGCGGGAAGCCGTTCCAGCTTGCCCAGAACGCCGTTGATGTCATTTTGCAGCATGTTGCTGGAAATGTAGTAGCCGTTGATCTGGGTCAGCTCGTTGCCGGTGTCCAGGGCGTCGCTGCCTTCATTATAATAAATGGAAATTTTCTGCTGCGCCACGGGGGGTGTGGCGACCTCGCCGATGATATCCTGGGAGGAATGCTCAAAATCCAGGCTCGCGCCGTCGGCGGTGTACACAACATACCGCTCCAGCCAGACGACCCAGCACAGCCAGGCAATCACGCCCACCAGCAGAAAAATCATAAGCACAAGACCCAGGCGGTTCAGCACCCGCCGGGTACGATAGGGGATACTCATAATACGCTCCTTCGTTTACAGTATACGCTTCGCGGTGACGCAGCGCCAGTCGTCCTTCGCCTTTGTGGCGGTGACGGTCAGCCCGGCGGCGGTCAGGGCTTCCAGCACGTCGGAAAGCCGGGTGTCCAGGATGCCGGAGCAGATCAGGGTGCTGCAATCACTGAGAAACCGGGGCAGCACCGGCGCAAGGCCGATGATCACGTCCGCCACGATGTTCACCAGCACCAGATCGTACCGCCCCGCGGCCAACGTGTCCATCAGCGCGGTGTCCTCGGTCACGTTGCCGGTGAGGGCGGTGAAGGCCGGGGCGTCGAAGCCGTTGTAGGCGGCGTTCTCCCGGGCGATGTCCTCCGCCTTGGGGTCAATGTCGATGCCAACGGCGGATTCCGCCCCAAGACGCAGGGCGGCGATGGACAGTATTCCGCTGCCGCTGCCGAGATCAAGACAGTGAAAACCGGGCTTTACCACGGTCTCCATGACCTCCATCACCATCTGGGTGGAGGGGTGGGCGCCGGTGCCGAAGGTCAGGCCGGGGTCGAGAATGACTTTGAGCCGGTCGGTGGGTTCCTCCGCCAGCCAGTAGGGTAGCACCACGATGCGATCGCCGATCTCCTGGGGCGGGTAATTGTCCTTCCAGCTTTCCTCCCAGTTGGTTTCGGGGAGGGGGGCGGCGGTCACGGTCAGACCCAGCTCGTTCACCGCCGCATCCAGACGCTTCCGACCGTTATCGTCAGTGTCTTCCAGATACAGCTTGATGCGGGATAGCCCTTCCAGCTTTTTTTGCAGCCCCTCGTCAATGTAATCCCAATACGCCCGGTTTTCCTCCAGGAACGTCTCGAACTCCGACTGGTCTTCGATGACCAGGTCGGAAAATCCCCGGGCGCTGAGGGCGGTAACCACAGAGTCGATGCTCTGGGGCGTGGTTTCAACGGTAAATTCCAGCCATGCCATGGCGGTTCACTCCTACTTTCTATAAGTCCAACCTACATTCTACCGCAAACAGAGGAAAATGACAACCAATAATCTCTGAATTTTTTGTGTATTGACTTCCTATTTTGGGAAAAGTGGTATATAATACTCTTTACAATATCGCGGGCAGAGAAGCGCCTAACGTTTCTGCCGCAACTTTCTTCCATCAGGAGTCTGACATGATCGAAACAAAAACACTGCTCCCCGGGGTGACCCTGCGTGCCTGCCGGGACGACCGGTTCAAGCAGGGGTGCCTGAGCTTCCAGCTGGTGCGCCCCATGGCGAAGGAGGAATCCGCAAAAAACGTGCTGATTCCCTCCGTACTGCTCCGGGGCACGAAACGCTGCCCCGACCTTCGCGCCATTACGGAAAATTTGGACGAGCTGTACGGCGCTTCCGTCAGTCCGCTGGTGCGCCGGGTGGGGGACTACCAGACCACCGGCCTTTACTGCGGCTTTATGGACGACCGGTTTGCCCTCCCCGGCGACCGGGTGCTTGCCCCTATGCTCCGATTTTTGGAGGAAATCCTTCTGGATTTCCCCACGGAGGGGGACGGGTTACTCCCCGCCTTTGTGGAGGGGGAGAAGAAAAACCTGATCTCCACCATTGAATCCGAGCGGAACGACAAGCGCACCTACGCCATGGGGAAGCTGCTGAAAACCATGTGCCGGGGCGACAGCTTCGGCCTGCCCCGGCTGGGCGAGCCGGAGGATGTGGCGGCCATCGACCCGGCGGGGCTGCTGACCCATTACCGGAAAATCCTCCGGGAAAGCAGAATCGAAATTTTCTACGTAGGCAGCGCCCCGGCGGAGGCGGTCGCGGAATATCTTTCCCCGCTGGTATCCCGGCTGGGCGGCCGGGAAGGCTTGCTCCCGCCCCAGACGCCCTTCCACCCCTGCCCCGGGCAGGATGTGACGGAGACGATGGAGGTCTCCCAGGGGAAGCTCTGCATGGGCTTTGTCACGCCCATTGTCAACCGGGACGCGGAATTCCCCGCCATGCAGGTGTTCAACACCGTCTTCGGCGCGGGCATGACCTCCAAGCTGTTTCTCAACGTCCGGGAGGCGATGTCCCTGTGCTACAGCATCGGCTCGTCCTATTACGGCGCAAAGGGCATTCTCACCGTGTGGGCGGGCATCGACTTTGACAAAGAGCGGCTGACGAGGGACGAAGTCCTGCGCCAGCTGGACGCCTGCCGCCGTGGGGAGATCACCGGGGAGGAGCTGACCGCCGGAAAGGAAGCCCTGCTCAGCTCCCTTCGCGCCACCTCCGATTCCCCCGCCGCCATCGAGGGCTACTACGCCACCGCGTGCTTAAGCAGCCTGAACATGACCCCGGAGCGGTACATGGAAGCGGTGGAGAAGGTCAGCCTTACTGAGGTCGTGGCGGCGGCGCAGACCGTGACGCTCCACAGCACCTATTTCCTGAAAGGAGAGAGCCAATGACCAAGCAGCATTACCCCGAGCTGGACGAAACGCTGTACCGGGAAACCCTGGAAAACGGCCTGACGGTGCTGGTGGTACCCCGGAAGGGCTTTACGAAAAAGCTTGCCTATTTTGTCACGGACTTTGGCTCCATCCACACGGATTTTCTTCTGGACGGGAAGGAATACCACGCCCCCGCGGGTGTTGCCCACTATCTGGAGCATAAGATGTTCGACCTGCCGGGAGACCGGGACGTGTCGGCGGAATTTGCCGCTCTGGGCGCTTCCACCAACGCCTTTACCAGCTACGACATGACGGCCTATTATTTTTCCTGCACC
>CAKTKX010000195.1 GCA_934572365.1 uncultured Oscillospiraceae bacterium | reverse complement strand
GTAAAGCAGATCGTCAGATTTCGGTTCATAGAAATACTCCCTTGAAAAAGGCTTCGGCGTTGACGCGCCGAAGCCTTTATGTTAAATTATTGGCCGTGCGCCAGCTTCCGGCGGATTCTGGTGGAGAAGAACTCAATGATCAGCGCCAGCACCATCAGCCCCCAGACGAAGGAGCCGACCATCGCCCAGCGGCGGCTGTTCAGGCACTGCACCAGCGACGCGCCGATACCGCCCGCGCCGACGATACCCAGAGTGGTAGCGTCCTTCAGGTTGATATCGAAGCGGTAAATGGTGGTGGAAATGAAGCTCGCCGTCAGCTGCGGGATGACGCCGTAGCGGATTTTCTCAAAGGCGTTGCAGCCCATGGCGTCCAGACTTTCCAGAATGTGGGTGTCCAAGTCCTCAATGGCCGTGATATACATTTTGGAGATCATGCCGATAGAGCAGATGGACTGGGTGATGACACCGCAGGCCGCGCCGGGTCCGGTAACGCGAATCCACATCAGCGCCCACACCAGACTGGGAATGGTGCGGATCAGCAGGATCAGCAGCCGGAACAGGTAGGAAATGGGCTTCGGCATGATGTTGGACGCGGCCAGAAAAGCAAAGGGAATCGCCAGAATCGCGCCGAACAGGGTGCCCAGCACCGCAATGGCTACGGTCTGCAGCAGCAGATAAGGGACATCCGTATCCCCAGTGCCGAACAGCAGCTTGGTATCGGGATGGAAGACGCCGTGGAGGACGCCCTTCGCCACTTCGGAGCCTGTTGTGGTCATGCCGTTGAACTGGATGCTGGAGGACGACCAGCTGACCATTACCGCGATAATCAGCACGATCAGGGTGTAGAGCATCCACTTCCGGGGACGATTGGCATAGGCCTCGGCAGCGGTAAGCTTCCGGTTGTAGACTTCCTCAAAGGTTTCCAATTTGGTTCTTGCAGACATGTTCATCCTCCTCTCAGCTCAGCTTCTTGCGCAGGTAGGCGCTGAAGAATTCGATGAACGCAACGACCACGAACAGCGTCAGCAGAACCATGCCAAGGCTCTCATAGTCGCGCCAGCCGATCCGCTCGTTGATGGTGATGCCGAGGCCGCCCGCGCCGACGTAACCCAGAATGGCGGAGGCGCGGACGTTCATTTCAAAGCAGTACAGGCAGTGGCTCAGATAAACGGGCAGGATCTGGGGAACGCAGGCCGACCAGAATGCCTGAAATTTATTGGCGCCCAGCGCCTCCATGGCCTCGAAAGGCCCCATATCGATGGTCTCGATGCTCTCATAGAGCATCTTGGACACGATGCCGAAGGTGAAAATGGCGATGGCAACCGTGCCGGAGAAGGTGCCCAGAGAGAAGATCAACGCGCACACCAGCGCGATAACCAGCGTGGGCAGAGTACGGATCAGCGCCAGAATGAAGCGGAAAATGCTGACGATCACCGCGTTGCGGTTGATGTTGGAGGAAGCGAGAATTGCCACCGGCATGGCGATGGCGCAGCCGATGACCGTGCCCAGAATGGACATCTTGATGGTGTCCAGCAGGGGGCTGACGACCTTGGGGAAGAACTTCCAGTTGGGATGGAAAATCTTTTTCAGCAGGTCCAGCATCTTGGAAAACCGGCTGACGATGACCGCGAGATCAAAGCCGGTCATTTTCAGCGCCCACACGATGGCCAGCGCCAGACAGATCACAATGAGCGGGGTGCGGCTTCTGGGGCGGCGGACGGTGTGTCCGTTTTCCAGCGTGATGACCTGCGGCTTGAATATCTTATCGAAGAGCGTCTCCTTGTAGAGAGCGGTATTTTCGTTGTCCATACTCATTCTCCATCGCCCATGGTGGGAACCTTGGTGCCGTTGTAGACCGCGTCGATCTGCTCCTGCGTAATGGTGCTGGCGGGGCCGTCGAAGACGATCTCACCGGCACGGACGCCGATGACCCGGTCACAGTATTTGAGGGCAAGGTCAACATGGTGGATGTTCAGCAGAATGGAAATGTTGTATTCCTTGTTGATGCGGACAAAGTCCTCCATGACCTGCTTGGCGGTGATGGGGTCGAGGGAGGCCACCGGCTCGTCGGCCAGAATGATCTTGGGGTTCTGGTTCAGGGTACGCGCCAGCGCGACACGCTGCTGCTGGCCGCCGGACAGCTGGTCGCAGCGGGTATAGGCTTTGTCCAGAATGCCCACCTTGTCCAGGCTTTCCAGGGCGCGCATCTTCTGATCCTTGGTGAAAATGCCGAACAAGACCCGGAAGAAGTTCATATCCGGCACGTCGGCGGTCAGAACGTTCTTGATGGCGGTGCTGCGGGAGACCAGGTTAAAGCTCTGAAAGATCATGCCCACCTTCCGGCGGTAGCGGCGCAGCGTCTTACCCTTCAGGGCATCCACATCGACGCCGTCCACCGTCAGTTCACCCTTGGTGATATCGTGCATCCGGTTGATGCAGCGCAGAATGGTGGACTTGCCCGCGCCGGACAGGCCGATGATGGCGACAAATTCCCCCTGCTCGATCTGCAGGTTGATGCCTTTCAGTGCAGTGAAGCCGTTGGGATAGGTTTTGTATACATTTTTAAATTCAATCATGTCAGCGTCTTCTCTTTCTTTAAGCTAAGTTGGACACGTGCGAGCCGAAGCTTTGCGGCAAGGCGGCTTGCCGCCAGCGGGCGTTGGGTTGACAGCAACCCGCCCTGCCGCAAAATTCCGCAAAAACAGAGTGTTAAGGGCTTTATTAGGGTGAAAGCGCCCTGTTTTGACGCAGGGCGCTTTCTGAATTACTTCAATGAATCAGGAAACAACTTCCAGAGCAGCGCGGGCGCTGTCGTAGTCGGAGTCCTTGGCAATGGCATAGCCGGTGTGGCTGTAGACGCTGAAGATAGCCTGTCCTTCATCGGTGTTGATGATGTTGATGAAGCACTGCTGCAGAGCGTCGATCAGCTCGGGGGTGTAGTAGGGGCTTTCCTTGGAAATGGCAACGGTGTCGTTGTAGATGCCGTCGGTGACGCCGATGACATTCAGCTCATTCCAGATGGATTCGGAACGGCCCATGCCCTGCTTGCCGGTCTCGTCCTTCTGATCGACGGGCAGCGTCCAGGAAGCTTCGTAGTCGTTACGGCCGTCGGCGTAGCAGACAATGATGTCCACCTGCTCAGCAGCGGCGTAGGAGAAAGCGGTGCCGTAGCCGGAGTCCAGAGGAACGACATTGGACAGGTCGGAGATCTTCTTGCCGTCGTAGTTCTCCATCAGCCACAGAGTGGGGTAGATGTAACCGGCGGAGGA
>CAKTKX010000194.1 GCA_934572365.1 uncultured Oscillospiraceae bacterium | reverse complement strand
CTGAGGGCGCATATATATATCAGGTAACATTCACCACGGAATCGGAGCTGGCAGGCGAGGGGGAACATACCCGCAGCGGCAGCAGCCCGGTGGGCGTGCTGAAGCGCAATGACGCGGGCGTCCTGTATTTTCAGTCGGGCGACGCATTCTACCGGGACAATATGCCGCAGGATGCCTTCATCACCGCCGTGGAATTCCGGGACAAGGACGATTCTATCGTTTATCGGGCGTCAAACCCGGCGGGCGTGGGCGAATTCGAATGGGATGCCAACGGCACGGCGGTCGTATTCCGGGTAACGCCCAGCCTGACGCAGAAGGTGATGCCCGAGACCCTCCCGGAGACCACCACAGAGACGGTGCCGGAAACCACCGACGAAACCACCGTTGCCATAGCGACCCCCGAAATTACCGCCGAAACCGTCCCGGATACGACGGAGGAGACCGTCCCCCTCGAGACGCTGTCCGCGAACCCCACCAAGCCGGCGGTAACCGGCACGGCAGACCCGGACGTGATCTTTGCGGACGGCGAATCCCACACCATGGAATATTGGGACGACGACGCCCAGAAGTCCATGGTGGTGGAGTACCGCTACGTGAAGCTGCCCGCCTATACCGTGGAGCTGACCCTGGCTCCCGGCGCGTACCGCTTTGACAGCGGGTACGCTCTGCTTACCCAGGTGTGGAGCTACCGCGACAGCCTGTTCTTCATTATGGGCGCGTGCCTGCTGCTGTTTGCGGTTCTGACCGTGTATCTCTGCTGCGCGGCGGGCAGAAAGCCCGGCAGGGAGGAAGTCCAAGCCGCGGGCTTCAACTGCATTCCTCTGGACATTTACCTTGCCGGTGGCGGGCTGATCATCTTCGGCCTTTTCATGGTGATCGTCCAATTCAACGATGCCGCCGGCCTGTTCACGCAGAATATTCAGACGCTCTGCGCCGGAATGCTGATGGCGGGCTACGCCATGAGCCTGATTTTCGTGAGCTTCTGCTTCGCCTGCGCCGCCCAGTTCAAGACCCCCGGCGGCTACTGGTGGCGCAACAGCGTCTGCTGGCGGTGCTTAGATTTGCTGGTGAAGTGCGTCAAGGGCTGCTTCTCCGGCTGCGGCTGGCTGCTGCGGAAGCTGCCCAAGGCGGCGGCTGTATTCTGGGACTTCCTGCTGATGCTTCTTACACCCCTGAGATGGCTGTGGAAGCAGATAAAGAAGACCTGTGCAAAAATCGGAAAATCCGTCAACCGGGTGTATTCCATGATGCCGCTGACATGGCAGTGGCTGCTGACGGGCTTCATCATGGTGATGCTCCTGTTCGCCGCCCTTGCGGGCAGATCGAATCTGATGGTGGTGCTGAGCCTGTGCGCCTGTGTGGCCGTGGTGCTGTACGGGGCGTACTGCTTCGGCATCCTGCTGGAAAGCGCCAGGCGCATGGGCAAGGGCGACCTGGACACCAAGGTGGACGACAAATATCTCATCGGCGCGTTCAAGAGCTTTGCCGGTGACCTGAACGACCTGGCCGGCGTTGCCGTAGTGGCGGCGCAGAAGCAATTAAAATCGGAGCGTATGAAAACAGAACTGATTACCAATGTTTCCCACGATATCAAAACGCCTTTGACCTCCATCATCAACTACGTGGACTTGCTGCAAAAGCCCCACACGCCGGAGGAGGAGAAGACCTATCTGGAAGTCCTCAACCGGCAGTCCCAGCGCTTAAAAAAGCTGATCGAGGATCTGATGGAAATGAGCAAGGCCAGCACGGGGAACCTGACGGCGGACATTACGAAGCTGGACGCAGTGGAGGCCGTAAACCAGGCGCTGGGAGAATTTGCCGACAAGCTGGAAAAGGCTCAGCTGACCCCCGTATTCCGCCATCCGGAAGAGTCCGTCGCCATGATGGCGGACGGAAGACTTGCCTGGCGGGTGCTGAGCAATCTCCTGAGCAACACCGTAAAATATGCCCTGCCCGGCACGCGGGTGTATATCGACGTGATGGCGGTGGAGGGAAAGGTCATCATTTCCCTGAAGAACATCTCCCGGGACGAGCTGAACGTGGACGCCGACGAGCTGATGGAGCGCTTTGTCCGGGGCGACGACTCCCGGAACACCGAGGGCAGCGGCCTGGGGCTGAACATCGCCAAGACCCTGATGGAGCTGCAAAAGGGGCAGCTGCAATTGCTGGTGGACGGCGACCTGTTCAAGGTAACGCTGATCTTCCCCGGCGCATAAAGGCGTACAGGAACCAGCCGAGGGCGGCGCGGGATTTCCCGCGCCGCCCCGTTTGCCGAAGGAATAGGCGCAAAAAACAGGGAGATATTCCGGCATGAAGAAAAACTGTTCACAATTTCGTCGCTTTTTATTTTCATTTCCGTTATTGCCTGTTCAAAACCGAACGGTATCTTAATAACAGAAAGGTTGCGGAAGCCGTGAGCCGCTCCCTTTCAACTCCGTAGATCCTCTTTTCTACCTCTCTTCTTTCCAAACCCTTTCGCGGAAACCCCGGTGCCAAACGCGGCACCGGGGTTTTCCACCCCCCTGAGCGGCAGAGGCTGCTTCGGGAGACCACAGGCGGTTGCAACAAAATTGTAACCTTTGAAAGAAAAAAGATATCGAAATCAGAGATTGTCATTTTTCGTAGCTGGTAAAAAACGAATTTTATGGTAAAATTTGGAGGAAATTTCTTAAGATAAGGGCAAATGTTTAAGAATGTTATAAAGTGTAAAGAATTCTGTTACATTTTGTAATTTTCCTATTGACATCCGGGAACGGATGTGATATCATGCAGACATGAAAGAGATGCCGGGTGCGGAAGCGGCGGAAAGCCTCCCCGATTGGCGACACCAAGGATTCCAGCGCCGGCAGCATTTCTAAAACAACCAATTTTCTAGGAGGTTAGAAACTATGAAAAACACAATGAAGAAGCTGCTTAGCCTCGTATTGGTGGCTATGCTGCTGGTCTGCGCGGTTCCTTTCCAGGCGGCCGCTACAGAAACTGACGCCAAGACCGTAAAAGTGAATGTGTACGTTGACGATGTACTTACCACTGAGAAGACGCTCACCGTCAAGCCCGGTGAGAGCGTTACCCTGACGAAGGAACTGGGCGAGTCTCTGGTCAAGTCCGACAAGGCGTTCGTCAAGTGGACCGGCGCTTCCGGCAACGACGCTACCGACGTCACCATTAAGTATGACAAGATCACCGACGGCTACTACCTTAACCTGTATGTCAAGAAGGTCGTTGAGGACACCCGCGTTGACGCGAAGGTTCCTGTTAAGATCTATGTTGACGGTTCTTACGTAAGAGACGGCGAGATCAC
>CAKTKX010000193.1 GCA_934572365.1 uncultured Oscillospiraceae bacterium | reverse complement strand
CGGTCGGACTGAATTTCCACCTCAGACAGCTGCCCCGCGTCCTTCGCCGCGAGAAAGTCCGAAAAGGAAGTCTGTGTATATTGGCTCTTGGAGACACTGCCATAGATCCAGTTGACCAGCAGAACGATCGCCAGCGTGATCAGCAGCGCGGTGCCGATGCTGCCTTTCGGGCGGTTTCCGCCGGGTTTTCTCCCGTCGTTGTTATTGTTATTATTGTTGGGGGAGTCATTGCGATTCAAGTCCATTCCCTCGCCTCCTTCATTGCATTGGGATTATCATAACACATTTTTCCGTGGTAGGCAATCGGCGATTCCCCTTCGTGCGGTAAATTTTCTGTTAATTTCCGCCAGAAACAGCCATTTCTCCCGCCCCGGGGAAAAATAAGAGTTGTGAAACCGGAAGAAATCTGCTATAATGGTATAGCTTGTACAGCACTTTTCCAGGAAAGGAACTTGGATTTATGAACGAAAAACGCCGCCCCCAGGGACGGAATTTCCCGCCCCGCCCCACCCAGGCAGCGCCTGCGGAGGAAGCAGAGGGGCAGCTGGAGGGGCGCAACGCCCTCCAGGAAGCGCTCAGAAGCGGGCGCACCATTGACAAGGTATTCATCGCCGACGGCGACACCGACCGCGGCTTACAGCGTCTGGCCGCCGAGGCAAAGGACGCGGGGGCTGTCGTTGTCAGCGTCGATCGGCGAAAGCTGGACGCCATGTCCTTCACCCATGCCCATCAGGGTGTGATCGCTGTGGCCGCCGCCCACGCCTATTTTACCGTTGACGACATTCTGAAGGAAGCCGCGTCCCGTGGGGAAGCGCCCCTGATCGTCATCTGCGACGAGCTGTCCGACCCCCACAATCTGGGTGCCATCCTCAGAAGCGCCGAATGTGCGGGCGCTCACGGCGTCATCATCCCCAAGCGCCGCAGCGTGGGTCTGACCGCCACCGTGGCAAAGGCCTCCGCCGGCGCCGTGGAGTACATGAAGGTTGCGAGAGTGACCAACATCAATACCGCCATTGCCGAGTTGAAAAGCAAGGGCGTCTGGGTGTTCGGCACCGCCGCCGAAGGCTCCATCCCCATGTATAAGGCCGACCTGACCGTCCCCGCCGCCATTGTCATCGGCAACGAGGGCGAGGGCTTAAGCCAGCTGGTTCGGAAGAACTGCGACGTGATGGTCAGCATCCCCATGAAGGGAAACATCAGCTCTCTCAACGCGTCCGCCGCCGCATCCATTCTGCTCTATGAGGCAGTACGCCAGCGCATCGGCTGACAGCAGCCGAATTTCACCAGGAGGAAACCCATATGGACAATACCAACGAATCCCAGGAATTTGATCTTGACGACATCCTGCGGGAATTTCACGAAGATCCCGACGAGGACGTCAAGGATACGGCGTCAGAGGAGGAACTGGACGTAGACGTGCTGCTGGTGGAGGAAGTTAGTTCCCCGGCACCGGAGCAGCCCGAAGCCCCCGAGATTGCTGAAGCCCCCGAGGAAACCCCCGATCCGGTTTCCGACGACGCCACCGTCCGCTTTGACCCCGCCGAAGCCCTTCCCCAGGAAGCGGCGGAGGCCGCCCCAAGCGACGACACCAGGGCCATTGACGATCTGATCGCGGAAGCTCTGGCGGGCGGCAATTCCGACGCCCCTGCGCCGGAGACCCCTGCGCAGCCCCAGACCCCGCCCATCCCCTTTGACCCCCATCAGCGCCTGCGGGAGCTGAAAAGGAAGCTGGTGGCAGGCCCCGAGAAGCGGTACTACGAGCTGACGGAGCTGGGCATCGGCAAGCTGCAGATCGGCATTCTGCTGAACCTTGTCATCGTGCTGCTGTGCGCCGGTGTCACCACGCTGCTGGCGCTGGATATGGTGCCGGAAAACCGGATGCGTCTGGTGATCTTCAGCCAGGTGCTGGCCATGCTGGTATCCGGACTGCTGGGCAGTCATCTGATGCTGGACGGGCTGGGCAGCATCTTCAAGGGTCGGTTCAACCTGAATTCTCTGCTTGCCTTCACCTTTATCGCCTGCTGCGTGGACGCCGCGTCCTGCCTGGTGGAGGTGCGGGTTCCCTGCTGCGCCGCCTTCTGCCTGGAAATGACCATGGCCATGGCCGCCCGCTGCCAGCGCCGCTCCACCGAAATGGGGCAGATGGACACCCTGCGCAAGGCCGTCCGGCTGAAGGGCATCACCAAAATTTCCGACTACTATGGGGGTATGCCCGGCCTGGTGCGGGGCGAAGCGGAAGTGGAAGACTTTATGGACACCTACAGTCTCCCCTCCGCCCCCGAAAAGGTGCAGGGCGTATACGCCCTGCTGAGCCTGCTAATCTGCATCGGTATTGCCGTGTTCGCGGGAATGCTCCACGGCACGAGTCTCGGCGTGCAGATTCTCGCCACCAGTCTGCTGGTGGCCGTCCCCGCCAGCTTCTTCATCTCCTACACCCGCCCCATGGCGGTGCTGGAAAAGCGGCTGCACATGGTCGGCACCGTGCTGTGCGGCTGGGAGGGCGTGAAGGGTCTGAGCGGCAAGGCCGCCTTCCCCCTCCGGGATGAAGACCTGTTCCCCCTGGGCAGCACCAAGCTCAACGGCGTCAAATTCTACGGCAAGCGCAGCCCCGATGAGGTCGTGGCTCTGACCGCCTCCCTGATCACCGCCGCCGGCGGCGGGCTGGTTCCCGTGTTCCAGCAGCTGATGAAAAACCGCAGCGTGGAAGCACATCCCGTGAAGAACTTCCAGAATTACGGCACCGGCGGCATCGGCGGCGAGGTCTGCGGTGAGCCGGTACTGCTGGGCAGCCTGAACTTTTTGCAGGATATGGGCGTTGTGATCCCCGAAGGCACCATGGTCAATCAGGCGGTGTACGCCGCCATCGACGGCCAGCTGTGCGCCGTGTTCGCCATTTCCTACGCCAAGATGCGTTCCGCCGCGGCGGGGCTTGTGACCCTGTGCGGCCACCGGTCGGTGACGCCTGTGATCCTGTGCGGAGACTTCATGCTCACGGAAGGCTTCCTGCAATCCAAATTCGGCGTCAAGACCCGCCGGATCGTCTTCCCCACCCGGGAGGTCCGGAACGACCTGCTGAACCGCCGTCCCGACCCGGAAGCGGCAGCTCTGGCCATCACCACACGGGACGAGCTGGTCAGCGCGGCCTACGCCGTTACGGGTGCGCGCAGCCTGCGCTCCGCCGCCACCCTCGGCACCGTCATCCACCTGATCGGCGGCATTCTGGGAATGCTCACCATGCTGGCGCTGGGCTACCTCGGCTCCACGGAGCTGCTCACCCCCACCAACGTGCTATTGTATCAGCT
>CAKTKX010000192.1 GCA_934572365.1 uncultured Oscillospiraceae bacterium | reverse complement strand
GAGTGCGACGCCATCGCGGCCTGCGTCATCGGCGGCGTTTCCTTCGTCGGCGGCACCGGCAAGATCAGCGGCATTGTCCTGGGCGTGTTCGTGCTGCGGATCATCTTCGTGGCGCTGTCCATGCTGGGCATCGACCCCTCCATGCAGTACATCATCAAGGGCGGCATCATCCTGGCGGCCTGCTCGCTGGATATGCGGAAATATCTTGCCAAAAAGTAAATCATGCATTATAATAGCGGCAGATGGCCTCCATCTGCCGCTATTGTAGAGAAGTGAGGTAAGTTTCCGGCGCTTGGCCGGAATATGACGATATCAAGACCATCATCGGTTCCCCAGGGAACCGGCACAAGGAGCATCCCTATCGCTATGACGACTGAAAAAGTTTGGGCAGCGCTGGATTCGCTGCTGGATTACGGAAAAAACTGCGGCCTTCTCCATCCGCTGGATGAGACGTTTGCGAGAAATACGCTTCTCTCCCAGCTGCATTTGGAAAGCTACGAAAAACAGGAGCAGCACTTTGATTTCCCGGCGTGCCTGAATCTGCTGTGCGACTACGCCGCCCAGGAAGGGCTGATCGCGGACACCATCGCCGAGCGCGATTTGTTTGACACGAAGCTCATGGGCTTCCTGACGCCCCGCCCCTCGGAGGTGGTGCGGGAGTTCCGGTCGCGGTACACCCAGTCCCCCAAGGCGGCGACGGACTATTTCTACACCCTGAGTCAGGACTGCAATTACATTCGCCGCGACCGCATTGCCAAGGACGAGCGCTGGACGGCGGATACCAAATACGGGAAGCTGGAAATCTCCATCAACCTGTCCAAGCCCGAGAAAGACCCCCGGGACATTGCGGCGGCGAAGCTGAAAAAGGCCTCCGGTTACCCCAAATGCCTGCTCTGCCCCGAAAACGTGGGCTATGCGGGAACCATTTCCCACCCGGCGCGGCAGAATCTGCGGGTCATGCCGGTGATGGTGAACGGCCAGCTCTGGGGCTTCCAGTATTCGCCCTACGTTTATTATAATGAACACTGCATCGTCATGAACGCCCGGCACACGCCCATGGTCATTGACCGGGGAGTGTTCGACAAGCTGTTCTCCTTTGTGGAGCAGTTCCCCCACTACTTCCTGGGGTCGAATGCCGACCTGCCCATCGTGGGCGGCAGCATCCTGTCCCATGAGCATTTCCAGGGCGGCCACCACACCTTCCCCATGGAAAAGGCGGAGAAGGAGTTCGGCTTTGAGGTTCCCGGCTTTGACGACGTGGACTGCTGCGTGGTGAGATACCCCATGACGGTGCTTCGCCTGAATTCCCGGAACAAGGATCACCTGTGCGATCTGGCGGGCGAAATCCTTGCCAAGTGGCGCACCTACAGCGACCCGGCGGCGACGGTTTTTGCGGAAACCGACGGCGAACCCCACAACACCATCACCCCTATCGCCCGTATGCGGGAGGGACGGTATGAGCTGGATTTGGTTCTGCGGAACAACCTGACGACGCCGGAGCATCCCATGGGGCTGTACCACCCCCACGAGGAGCTCCACCACATAAAAAAAGAGAACATCGGCTTGATCGAGGTCATGGGTCTGGCCGTGCTCCCCGGCAGACTGAAAAAGGAAATGGCCGACCTGCGAGAAGCCCTACTGAAGGGAGAAAACCTGCGGGAGAACGAGGAACTTTCCAAGCACGCCGATTGGGCGGATGCATTTATGGCGCGGCACCCGGAATTTGGCGCCGAAAACGCCGAGGAGATCATCCGGTATGAGATCGGCCAGGTGTTTGCCCAGGTTCTGGAGTGTGCGGGCGTTTACAAGTGTACCGAAGCGGGCAGAGCTGCCCTGAAACGATTTTTGACGGAGGTTCAAAATGGCTGAAACCTATCATTTTTCCGCCCCCGGCCGCACGGAGATCGGCGGCAACCATACCGACCATCAGCACGGCTGCGTGCTGGCTGCGGCGGTGGATATGGAGACCACTGCGGCGGTCACCCTGACCGGCACGAATATCATTCGGGTGGATTCCCAGGGCTACAAGCCCGTGGAGATCGACCTGAACGACCTGGACGCCAGAGAGTCCGAGAAGAACACCACGGCGGCGCTGATCCGCGGCGTGGCGGCGGCGTTTGCTCGGCGGGGCTATAAGCTGGGCGGCTTTGAGGCCAAGGTTAAGTCCACCGTTCTGCCCGGCTCCGGCCTGTCCAGCTCCGCGGCCTTCGAGGTGCTGATTGGACGAATTCTCAACGGCCTGTTTGCGGACGGCAAGGTTTCCGCCATCGAGATCGCCCAGATCGGCCAGTACGCCGAAAACGTCTACTACGGCAAGCCCTCCGGCCTGATGGATCAGATGGCGTCCAGCGTGGGCGGTCTGGTGTACATCGATTTTGCCGACCCGAAAAACCCCATTGTGGAAAAGGTAGACTACGATTTTGCCCACAGCGGCTACACTCTCTGCACCATCGACTCCGGCGCGGACCATGCCGACCTGACGGATGAGTACGCAGCTATGCCCGTGGAAATGAAGGCCGTGGCGGCGTTCTTCGGCAAGGAAGTTCTCCACGATGTGGACGAGGCGGCGTTCTACCGGCACATCGCCGAAGTCCGTAAGGTCACCGGCGACCGGGCAGTCCTGAGAGCCATCCACTTCTTTAACGAGAACCGGCGGGTAAAGTCCCAGGTGCAGGCGCTGAAAGACGGCGATTTTGACGCGTTTTTGCATCTGGTCAACGCCTCCGGCATGGCGTCCTGGACGCTGCTGCAAAACGTGACCCCGGCGGGTTACATTCAGAAGCAGGACATGGCCTTCACCATCGCCCTGTGCCAGCAGCTGCTGGAGGGAGAGGGCGCCGTCCGCATCCACGGCGGCGGCTTCGCTGGTACGGCGGTCGCCTTTGTCCCCAACGACAGGTTTGACCGCTTCAAAACCTGCGTCGAGCATGTTCTGGGCGAGGGTCACTGCCACAAGCTGACGATCCGATAAGTACCAAAATAACGCGGGCAGCGGGAAAGCGGACACGCTTCCCCGCTGCTTTTTGCTGCCCGGACGGTTATTTTTGAAACGATATTTTTTCTGCAAATGCAAAAAGAAATGGATAAAATATGCTTTTTCCCGGACATTTCAAAGAAATAACCAAAAATCCCCCCCTGGGGGATAAGGAATCCCCGGAAAATGTGTCAAATTCCACGATTGACAATTTTACATTAAATTAGTACAATATTATCGATACTCTATGACTTATCAAAGGGTACGCACAGGCTTTTCAAAGAATCAAATGATTAGGAGGAAATCACTTTGAAGGATTGGGCTTATTTGACAACT
>CAKTKX010000191.1 GCA_934572365.1 uncultured Oscillospiraceae bacterium | reverse complement strand
TAAGGCGGGTGCTCGTAAAACAGTTTCAGTCCCGGCAGTAATGTCTGCCGGGACTTTTCTTGCATATATTGAAGCCGTATGATATAATTAAGCAGACCGATAAACTAGAATTTGTCTAACTATTCAAAGATGATTCTGCCGCACAAGAAAGAGGTGAGAAAAATGTTCAATATCGACTGGGAGCCTTTCAACGGCATGGCGCATAGACCCTGGCTGATGTTCTTTGGACTTATTCTTTGCATTATTGCATGGGTTGCAGTGCTTTTCTTGTGTGTCTTTGCTGGCTACAATATCTCCTCTGAGAACGAAACCACACTCGTTGAAACCAGTTTCATTGCTTATGAAACAAGCAAAAATGAACTGCATCTGTCTGCACCTACGGGTGAAACCTATATCATTAATTTCTATAATTATTACAATGGTTACTTTGATAATCCAGCATTTTTATGCGATGGCGATACTTACACCATATGGATATCCAATGCAGGATATATCCGCTCAATGACCAATTCAATAGGTAAACATATTATTACTTTTGAATCCGAGCGTGAGGCTTATCGCAATAGCCAGAGAATAGCAGTTGTTTTAATGGCTGTTATTCTGTTACTGATTATTACATATTTTGTGTTGGCATTAGTTGTAAGCAAAAACTCGGAGTGGTATCCTGCATGGTTGGTTAAATTGCTGTTTGCAAAAGCATCTGATTTTTGGTCGTAGAACAACAAATTCCAATTTGTCGAACTGATAAAGAGCGCACTTCTATACGGGGCAAGCCCCGTATGTGTGCTCAGAGAGACCGAACACCCCGGACACCTGAATGTCCGGGGCGTTTTGCGTCACTGCATTCCGAACAAGGGGCTGCACCCCCTGCGCCTCTATGCGGCTATCCAAAATAGATGTGAGATACAAAACGGCGTGACCGAAGCCACGCCGTCCCTCGAAAACCAATGGTTTTCAGATTGTTGAATTTAACTGTCTTACGAACACCCCGCTTACGGCCGGGGGCAAACTTTATCCTATGGTTTTTACACGCGCCGTGTGGTCAGACTGTGGGCTAGGGCGACGATGTATTCGGTATCTTCAAACACGGACAGGGCAGAAATGGCATAATCCGTATATTTCTTCACCAATTCCCCGCACTTTTCCAAGCCATACAAGCGAACGAAGGTATTCTTCTCCCCGTCCACGCCGGTGGCTTTTCCCAGCTCCGACTGGGTTCCGATGACATCCAGCATATCGTCCCGAATCTGGAATGCAAGCCCAAGCCCTGCCGCGAATTGGCAGGCCGCCTCAAACTGCTCGTCTGACGCGCCGCCGGCAATCGCGCCGAGAGCGCAGGCAGCGTTGATCAGCGCACCGGTCTTCCGGGACTGAATGTCCAGAACCTCCTGCTCGCTCAGCTCCCGCTCCTGACTCATGATGTCCAGCACCTGGCCGCCCACCATGCCGGGGGAACCGGCGCACTCCGCCAGCAGGCCGATGGCCGTCGCCATGTCCTCCGGCTTTGCCAGTCTGGCCTTGGACGCGACCATGAAAGCGTCCGTCAGCAGGGCGTCCCCCGCCAGAACGGCCATTCCCTCGCCGAAAATCTTGTGGTTCGTCAGCCGTCCCCGACGGTAGTCGTCGTTGTCCATGCAGGGCAGATCGTCATGGATCAGGCTGTATGTATGGATCATCTCCACGGCGGCGGCGAAAGGCGCGGCGTCCTTCCAGTCTCGTCCGCACAGACGACAAAACTCAAAGGCGAAAATCGGCCGCAGGCGCTTGCCTCCTGCCAGCAGGCTGTATTCCATGGCCTTGTAGAGGTCTTTCTGGGGCGCATCGTGGAACTGGGCATAAAAATCCTTCAGATAGGCTTCCACATACTCCCGGTATTCCCGGCTCCTACTGTCAAGGCTCATCCTGGAAGTCCTCCTCCACGGGGCTGCCGTCCGGAGCCGTCATGATCTTCTTTACCTGAAGCTGGGCGTCGTCCAGCAGCTTCTGGCAGCTTCGTACCAGCTCGGTACCCTCCTGAAAGAGCTTCAGGGACTCCTCCAGAGCCACGTCTCCCCGTTCCATGGCCCGGACAATCTGCTCCAGACGTGCCATGGACTCCTCAAAGGTTTTGTTCTGCGGATTCATCGCGCTTCCTCCTTTTTATCCATTACGGTTGCGGAAAGTCTTCCGTCGCTCAGCAGGACGCTGACGCGCTCTCCCAGCTCCACCTGCCGGACGGAGCGGAGCACCTCCCCCGCTTCCGTCTGCGCCATGGAGTAGCCCCGGGTGAGCACTTTCAGGGGACTCATGGCGTCCAGCTTGGAAACGGCGGCAATGTAGCGTTGATTTTTCCGGGTGATGCTCTGGTTCTGCGCCGCAATCAGGCGGTTTTTCAGCAGCTCCAGACTCTTCTCCCGCTGCTCGATGTACCCCGTGGGGCTTCGCAGCGCGGGAGACTGGGACAGCACGTCCAGATGCTGCCGCGCCGCCTTCAATTGACGGCTCAGGGCGGACGCCATGGCGCTGGACATGGCGTCCAGATTCTGCCGCAAAGCGTCCTGATCCGGCACGGCAAGCTCTGCCGCATTGGAGGGCGTCGCCGCCCGAAGATCGGCCACATAGTCGGAAATGGTCACATCCGGCTCGTGTCCCACGGCGGAAATCACGGGAATTTCCGATTCATAAATGGCATGGGCGACCAGTTCGTCATTGAACGCCCACAAATCCTCAATAGAGCCGCCGCCTCTGCCAACGATCAGCAAATCGGCCAGCTTATAATGATTGGCATAGCGGATGGCCGCGGCGATCTCCCCCGGCGCTTCCGCGCCCTGCACCCGGACGGGCAGGAGCCGCACCTTTGTCAGCGGATAGCGTTTTCTGAGAATCCGGAGCATATCATGCACCGCAGCACCAGCAGAGCTGGTGACGATGCCGATGGTGCCGGGACATTTGGGCAACGGCTTCTTATGAGCAGGGTCAAACAGTCCCTGCGCCGCCAGCTTTTTCTTCAGCTGCTCAAAGGCGGCGTACAGGTCGCCCACGCCGTCCATTGCCATGGCGGCGCAGTACAGCTGATACGCCCCGTCTCTGGGATAGACCGTGACCTTGCCCATGGCAATGACCTTCATGCCGTTGTCCGGCCGGAATCGCAGGCGCATGGCGTTGCCCTTGAACATGACGCACTTCAAGGCCGCCCCTTCGTCCTTCAGCGTAAAATAGTGGTGTCCCGACGGGTAGACCTTATAATTGCTGATCTCGCCCCGGACGGCCACCTGCCCCAGAAAGGGGTCGTCGTCCAGCCGTCCGCGGATGTATTCGGTTAACTGGGTGATGGACAGAACGTTCTGAGCCATGTTATTCCTCCGTCAGTCGTTT
>CAKTKX010000190.1 GCA_934572365.1 uncultured Oscillospiraceae bacterium | reverse complement strand
CTCATGGTGTCGATCTGTGCAGTCCGGCTGTTACGCTGTTCTGTCTTGATAGAATTGAGATCCATATCGTTCCTCCAGTTACGCTCAGCCCCGGGCAGACGGTTTTACTGCCTGCATCGGCGCCGCGCTTTCATTATTCGTGATTCAATCGCAAAGAGAACAGGCAACAAAATGGTCCGGGCTGACTTCTTTCAGGCAGACATTAGTTTAGCATTGCGAAACGAGTTTGTCAACAGCCGCCATCCGATGTGGAATTGCGTTTCACACTTTGTCATAATTTGATGGTATCTGCACGAATATGCGAAATATTTGCACTTGCGGTTTGGCACAATGACGAAAATATGGCTTTTGAACTGTGCAATTTGCTTTGGGTGGTTTTAGGGAAGCTCTGATTAAATCGGCAAGAGCTGGAGGCAGGAAATTCCGGCTCAGCCGCAGCCGATTTGTTCAGAGGTTCCCCAGTCCCCCTTTGTCCCCTCCCCTGATGCTTCCAATTTATGCACTTCCTGACAGGCGGCGCATAAACTGTCCTATAAGCAATTTTCGCTTAAATCACGCCATCAGGAGGGGTTTCCATGTCTGAGCAATGTCCGGACATCCTGCGCTGCAATCCTCAGGATCTGCGTCAGGCCATGTCCATTCACACACGGAAGATAACCGACGCCTGCCGGGATAAGGACTGCGTGGAAGACCTGCGGGTCTATCTCACCGTCAGCTCCCAGGAGACGATGGACAGCGCCGCCAACGTGCGGGTACGCAGTGCCCAGCTTCTGCACACCTACATCGATGTGGAGCCGGTCGCCTTTGACCGGAATCACTACTGTATCGACATCACCTTCTACTACCGCATACTGGCGGACGCGGTGATCGGCACCTGCCGTCCCGCGGCGCTGAGCGGCCTTGCGGTGTTCTCCAAGCGGGCAGTGCTTTGCGGTGAGGACAGCCGCGCCCACATTTTCACCAGCGACACCCGCATCGAAGAAGCCGACGGCTGCACCGTCTTCTCCTCCAACCGTCCCACCGCCGTGGTAGAGGCCACTGCCCTCAATTAGGCAGGCCGCTCAATACATAAACGGAGGTACTCCCCGAAAAGAGTACCTCCGTATTTTGCTGTTATGCCCTGTCCGTGTCCAGCCGGTTGTGGGAGAACATCCGCACATTCTGGCTGATATTCCGGTTGATGCAGGCCGTGTACAGAATATCGATCATATTCAGCTGGGCGATTCGGGAGGACATGGCGCCGCTGCGGTACAGCTCCTCCGAAGCCATCACGTTCAGGCAGCAGGCCGCCATCCGGGAGATGGGCGACAGCTCGAAACGGGTGATGGCGATGATGGGCGTGCCCTGGGCTTTCAGATATTCCGCGCAACGAACAATCTCCTCGGTTCTGCCCGAATAGCTGATGACGATCGCCACGTCATTGGGCTTGGAGTTCTTGGCGATGACGTACTGAGAGTGGATGTCCTCGCAGCAGGAGCAGGGCTTGTCGATTCGGATGAATTTCAGATATGCGTCCTTGGCCACCAGCTGAGAAGCGCCCAGTCCGAACAGCAGAACGGAGTCCGCCCGGCAGATCAGATCCACCGCCTGTTCCAGCACCTGTGGTTCCACAAGCTTGACGGTCTCTTCCAGAGAAGCGATGTTCCGGTAGGTGATTTTGTACACGATGTCCGAGGTGCTTCCGGCAGTGACCCGGGCGTTTCCCTTGGATTCCTCCTGGGTTCGCACGGCGATCTCGAACAGCAGCTGCTTCTGCAAATCCCGGTAGCCCTCAAATCCCAGCTTCCTGCACAGCCGCACAATGGTCGCCGCAGAGCTGAAGGAGCGCTGGGACAGCTCCTTTACGCTGAGCTGGGGGATCTCCTCGGAATGCTCCAGAAGATACCTTAGCGCCCCCTGTTCCGCGCCGCTGGCCGTGGACAGATACTGTTTCGCGCGAATCAAAACACTTTTCATGTAAATCATCTCCTACCTAGGGTGTATTTATGTTATTTTAGCACATTTTCCCCGAAAAAGCAAGAATCCGCCCCTGCATCTGGCACAGCCGGTACGCAGGGGCGGTCTTTTACGCATTTTTCACCCGTTCCGCAGGGACGGTGAAAAAGGTCAGCACAAAGCCCATAATGCAGCTGATGGCAAGCCCCACGCAGTACAGCAGCATCCCCTTGGTTCCCACCGGGCCTGCGCCCATCATGGGAATGCCAAGCAGGCCGGAGGCTCCCCAGCCGGAGGACGCCACACCACAGGCCATAATAAACGCGCCGCCAAAGCCGCCGCCGAGACAGGCCGTCACAAAGGGTCTGCCCAGAGGCAGCGTTACGCCGTAGAGCAGCGGCGTACCCACGCCCATCATGCCCGGGACGATGGTCGCCCCGATCACGTTGGCAAACCGGGTGTTCCCGGTCTTCCGGGCTTTCACCAGCAGCGCCAGCCCCGCGCCCACCTGTCCCGCACCGGCCATCGCCAGCGTGGGAAACAGGGTCACGTAGCCGTAGCTGTCCAGCTCCATGGAATACAGCGCCACAAAGGCATACTGCATTCCCATCATCACCGCCACCAGGAACACCGCCGTACAGCCGTAGCCCGCGAGGATCCGTACCGCCGGATGCTCGCTCATACACACCAGCCGCACGCCGCCGCACAGCACCGTGGAAATCAATCCTGTCAGGGGCATGACCAGAAGAAGGTACGGCACCAGCACCAACAGCAGCGTGCAGAAGGGCGTCAGCACCATGTCCACGCTCTTAGGCATCCGCTTGCGCAGCTGGTTTTCCAGCCGCGCAAGAAGCCAGCCGCCCAGAATGGCTGCCAGCACGCCGCCCCGGCCGCTGCACAGAATGGACGCGGCGGGGTCAGCGGCATTGTAAAGTCCCAGGGTCTGCGCCAGGTCGTTGACCTCGCTCAGCCCCGTGATCATGCCCAGCATTCCGCCCAGGATGGCCGTTCCGCCGAACTGATCGCAGGCGGAATAGCCCACCCAGGCGGGCATAAAGCTCATGAAGGCGGTACTCACCAGTGACA
This sequence comes from uncultured Oscillospiraceae bacterium, assembly GCA_934572365.1. GTDB lineage: Bacteria > Bacillota > Clostridia > Oscillospirales > Oscillospiraceae > Faecousia. The sequence continues at coordinate 360 of CAKTKX010000190.1, read as the reverse complement.
GTAAATAATATACTGCGGCACTGACCGGGTTTTCCGCGTAACCCGGTACAAACTGGGCGATCAGTGCCGCGAAGCCGGAACAGAGTCCCGCTGTGACAATGCCGGGAATGACCGGGTCAAAAACCTTTTCGAAAACTTCAAAATTCGGTTTTTTCCGGTTTTCAGGTCGAATTCTGTTTTCCATAAGCTTTTACAGGCTGATTTTCCCCATAACCACCGGATTCCTCGCCCCCGTGACCGTGGGGACGTTGTTGCATCCGGCAAAAATCGTTTCATTCGCCATCACCGCGAAGGCCACGGCCTCCTTGGCGTTGCTGTCGTAGCCCAGATCCTCGTTGGTCAGAACCCGGCACTCCGGCA
>CAKTKX010000189.1 GCA_934572365.1 uncultured Oscillospiraceae bacterium | reverse complement strand
CCGCCGTAGACGTCCCGCTGGACGGCGCTGGGCAGGGAGCCGATCAGGTCGGCGGATTCCTGCAAATAGCGCACCTTCTGGTCGTCGTCCCGCAGGTCGTATTTCCGGGCAATGGCGGCAAGCTGGTATTCCACCCGATTGGAGGATTCCTCCAGCAGAATCTTGAAGCGGTCGGCGCCGTATTTTTTCAGGAACTCGTCGGGATCCTTGGCATCCCGCATTTTCAGGACCTTGACCTGCAAGCCCGCCTTTTCCAGCATGGGAATTGCCCGCTGGGTGGCATTCTGTCCGGCGGTATCGCCGTCGTAAATCAGCACCACCTGGTCGGTGTACCGGGACAACAGCGCCGCGCCGTCGTCCGTCAGGGCAGTTCCCAGAGACGCCACCGCGCAGTCAAATCCGTACTGGTGCAGGGCAATGGCGTCCATGTACCCCTCCACCAGAATCAGGTAGCCCATTTTGCTCTTCTTGGCATAATTCAGGGCAAACAGGTTTTTCCGCTTGTTAAAAATCAGGGTTTCCGGGGAATTTAAGTATTTTGCGGCGTTTTTGTCCCGGTCATTCATAATGCGCCCGCCGAAGCCGATGACATTTCCCCGGACGTCGATGATAGGAAACATCAGCCGATCCCGGAACCGGTCGAAAAGATTGCCGTTCTTTTTGGACACCGTCACAAGACCGGAATCCCGCAGCTCCTGATCGGTGTAGCCCTTTTTCCGCATGGCGTTTACCAGATCGTCCCAGCTGTCCGGGGCGTAGCCGATGCCGAACTTCGTCAGGGTCATCTGGGACATTCCCCGCCCCCGGGCGTATTCCAGCGCCGATGCGCCCATGGGCGCGTACAGACAGCTGTGGAAAAACCGCGCTGCTTCCTTATGCAGCGCCCAAAGCCGCTCCTGCTGACGATACCGGGACTGGTACTGCTCGTCCTCGGGGACTTCCAGCCCCGCCCGCTTGGCCAGCGCCCGCACGGCGTCGCCGTAGCTCAGCCCCTCAATTTCCATCTCGAAATTGATGACGCCTCCGCCCTTGTGACAGCCGAAGCAGTAGAACATGCCCTTATCCGGCGCGACGGAGAAGGAGGGGGTTTTTTCACCGTGGAAGGGACACAGGCCAAACAGGTTGGAGCCGGAACGCTTCAGCGTCACATACTGCCCCACCACGTCCTCAATCGGATTTCGCGCGATCACTTCGTCAATAAATGCCGGTGGAAATGGCATGGTCTCCCCTCCTTTCGTCAAACTTTTTTCTCAATTGCTAACCGTGAACCTGCCATCCCATGGGGATGAAGATTTCCCGGAATTTCTCTACGGCGTAGTTATCCGTCATTCCCGCGATGTAGTCGCACACCGTGCGCTCCATGCCGTCGAAGCTCAGCTGGGGCTGAAAATCCTCCGGCAGCGCTTCGGGATGGGAAATGTAGTATTCAAACAGCCGCTTGAGCATATCCTTGGCCTTGCTTTCCTCGCCCTTGGCCACCGGATTGCGGTAGACATTGGTAAACATGAACGAGCGCAGCTCCTTCAGCGCCCTGTCCACGTCGGGAGACAAGCAGACCTTCCCAAATTCCCGGGAGGTGCGGATGGCGTCGCAGACCAGGGTGTTGATCCTGTCCCGATGGCTGTGCCCCAGCACGTCGGTGATTTCGATGGGAATGTCGTCGTCGGTGAGGATGCCCGCCCGGATGGCGTCGTCAATGTCGTGGTTGACGTAGGCGATCTGGTCAGAGCGGCGCACGGCCTGCCCCTCCAACGTCTCCGGCCAGTAATCCCCGGTGTGACCCAGAATACCCATGCGAACCTCGTAGGTCAGGTTCAGTCCCTGTCCGTCCTTTTCCAGGATATCCACCACCCGCAGGCTCTGCTCGTTGTGGCGGAAGGGCTTGCCCAGGCACTGGCTCAGGGCGTCCTCCCCGGCGTGGCCGAAGGGCGTGTGTCCCAAATCATGTCCCATGGCGATGGCCTCCGCCAGGTCTTCATTCAGCCCCAGCGCCCGGGTGATGGTTCCGGCAATGCGGCTGACCTCCAATGTGTGGGTCATCCGGGTGCGGTAGTGGTCGCCCTCGGGCTGCAAAAACACCTGGGTCTTGTGCATCAGCCGGCGGAAGGACTTGGAATGAACAATGCGGTCAATGTCCCTCTGATAACAAGTGCGCACGTCCTCCGCCCGGGGCTCTTCCTGCCTCGGACGTCCCTTGCTCTGGTCGGCGAAGGCCGCCAGAGGATTCAAGCGCTTATGCTCCTGCCATTCCAGTTCTTCCCGCACAGTCATGGTCATTCCCTCATTCCTTATAGAAAATAACGTCCGCTTTTCCTTCCTGCTTCGTTCCCCGGTACACCCGGTTGTCGAAGCCGCCGATGGCGAAGCCCGCTTTCAGGTAGAACATGCAGGCGTTCAGATTGTCGTCCTGCCCCTGGGTGTACAGCCCGCGGTAGCCCCGCGCCTTCGCCTCGGCCATTCCCGCTTCGATCAAAGCCTTGCCCACGCCCTTTCCCCGGGCGGCAGAGCTGACCTTCAGGTCCAGCAGATACATATAAGAAAAATAGTAGTCCTGATAAATGGCAACCCCGATGCAGACGCCGTCCTCGTAAGCGCCGAAGGCAGCGCCCTCCCGGTTCACCGTTTCAAAGTCGTATTCCTCGTCGGGGAAGGTCATCCACTGGCATTCCGGGCTTGTTTCCGTCCGGTACGTCCACACGCCGTCTTTCAGCGCCGGGATAAAGCGCCCCGGCATGGCAAACGGCTCATTTTTCAGCCGGAGGTCTCCGGCGTTTTCCTGAGTAATTTTCCGAATTTCCATTATGTAGTCTCCCTGTCTATCGGGAACGCCCGGTATTCCTGTCCGGTCTCCATGCCCTCCACGGTTCCGCTGGACAGGTCGGTGAGTTTTTCCAGAAAGGCGCTGACCTGCCCCTCCGGGAACAGCAGCTCCAGCTCCACCTCCGCGCCGAAATCCGTCTTGCGGAGGATGCCCCCAAAGGCGGCGGCTTCCAGTTTGACCCGCTCGTAGAAGGGATAGGGGCACGGCACGTACACCGCCGTCCATACCCGCTTCATGGATTTGCCCGCAGCGTCCACAGCGATTTTCGCGCCTTTTGTGTAAGCCCGCACCAGTCCCCCGGCGCCCAGAAGAATGCCGCCAAAATACCGCGTCACCACGCACACCACGTTAAAAAGACCTTCCCGCTGCAAAACCTGCAGCATGGGCATTCCCGCAGTGCCGCCGGGTTCGCCGTCATCGGAGAAGCGCACCGCGCCGTCTCTGATGATGTACGCCCAGCAGTTGTGGGTGGCGTCGTAGTGCTTCTTTTTCATCTCCTGAATTTTCGCCAGAGCTTCTTCCTCGGTGTCCACAGGCCAGACGCGGCCGATGAAGCGGGACTT
>CAKTKX010000188.1 GCA_934572365.1 uncultured Oscillospiraceae bacterium | reverse complement strand
CTGCTGGGCGTGAAGATCCTGCTGGAGCATCTGGGGGTTCTGACGTGAAGCGCACAAAACGCCGCATGACGGTGTGTACGGTGCTGCTTATCTGCAATCTGGTTTTCATCTGGGGCAATTCCCTGCTCCCGGCGGAAGTCTCCGGACAGATCAGCGGCACGCTGAAGGCTCTGCTGGACGGCGTGTTCACTCCCGGCGAAGCGGTTCCCTCCGGCGGCGACGGCCTACTGCGGAAGTGCGCCCATTTTGCCGAATTTGGCGCGTTGGGACTGCTGCTTGGGTGGCTGTTCGGGATGCTGGGGAAAAAGCGGCTTCCGGCGTTCGCCCTGGGCGTGGCCGCTGCCTGCATCGACGAGACCATCCAGGTATTCGTCCCCGGCCGCAGCCCCGGCATCCGGGACGTGTGCATTGACAGCTGCGGCGCGGCCGCCGGTATGCTCCTGCTGTTTTTGGGGCATGCTTATTGGAAGAGACGATTTACCCGAAAAAATTCAGGAGGAAATGAAACATGAAAAAAGTTTTAACTGCAATTCTGGCGGCAGCCCTGGCGCTGTCCCTGCTTTCCGGCTGTGCCGGAGCCAAGCCCACGGAAACCACCTCCCCCAATCAGGTGGAGGGAACCGTGGAGGAGCTGCTGAACGAAATCGTTGCCCAGCAGCCGGTGGAGTTCGACGGCGGCGTCGAGACCATCGACCTCACCGACACCAGCGAGGAAGGACAGTGGGCCATCAAGAGCTACACCGGTCTGGATAACGCCGGCGTGCTGACGGAGGCCGCGGTGTTCGAGCCGATGATCGGCTCCATCGCCTTTTCCATGGTCATGGTGCGGGTCGCGCCGGGTGAGGATATCAAGTCCGTCGCCGAAGCCATGAAGTCCGGCATCAACCCCCGCAAGTGGGTCTGTGTGGAAGCGGACGACATGCTGGTCACCGGATATCGCGACGTGGTGATGCTCATTATGCTGGACACCAGCTACGACCTCACCGCCCAGTCCTTTGTGGACGCCTTCGGCAAGGTCGTCGGCGAACCCGAATTTGTGATTTAACAAAAGTGGCAGCGATGGAATCGCTGCCATTTTTCTAAGAGAACTGCACATCAGGAGCGAACACGCCTATGGTTTTTTCAAGTATTCCCTTCCTATATTATTTCCTCCCGGCGGTGCTGGCGGTGTATTTTCTCACGCCCCGGAAGGGGAAAAACGCCGTTCTGCTCCTTGCCAGCCTGATTTTTTACGGCTGGGGGGAGCTGCGGCTGCTGCCCCTGATGGTGTTCACCATCCTGCTGTGCTATGTCTGCGGCCTGGGCATCGAACGCTCCCGGAGCCGGAAAAAGCGCTGGCTGCTGGCGTCCATCGTCATCAGCGTGGGGCTGCTGGGTGTTTTCAAATACGCGGACTTCTTCATCGGCAGTCTGAACGCCGTCACCGGCCTGAAAATTCCCCTGCTTCATTTGGCGCTGCCCGTCGGCATCAGCTTTTACACCTTCCAGTGCCTGAGCTACACCATCGACGTCTACCGCGGCAGCGTCCCGGCGCAGAAAAGCCTTATCAACTTCGGCGCGTATGTCGCCCTGTTCCCCCAGCTGATTGCGGGGCCCATCGTCCGCTATGCGGACATCGCCCGGGAACTGGAGCACCGGGAACACAGCTGGGAAAACGCGGCGGCAGGACTGCGGCGGTTTCTCGTGGGGCTGGGGAAAAAGGTCATCCTCGCGGACAACTTCGCTTTGCTGATTCAGATGTTCCGCCAGAGCGGCGAAAAGTCCGTCCTGTTTTACTGGATGTACGCCGTGGCCTTTGCCCTGAATATTTACTTCGACTTTTCAGGCTATTCCGACATGGCCATCGGCCTGGGGCGGGTGCTGGGATTCCATTTTGTGGAGAATTTCAACTACCCCTATCTCTCCAAAAGCGTCACGGAGTTCTGGCGGCGGTGGCATATCAGCCTTGGCAGCTGGTTCCGGGACTATGTGTATATCCCCATGGGCGGCAGCCGGGTCAGCCGCTGGCGGTGGGTAGGGAATATCCTCACCGTGTGGATGCTTACGGGACTGTGGCACGGTGCGGCGTGGAATTTCGTACTGTGGGGGCTGCTGTTTGCCGGGCTGCTGCTGGCGGAAAAGTGGATTCCCGTCCTGCAAAGGCTGCCGGGCGTCCTGCGCCATGGCTATGTGCTGCTGGCGGTAGTCCTCAGTTTCGTCCTGTTCAACGCGGACAGTCTTGCGCAGGCGGGGCAGGATTTTGCCGGACTCTTTGGCTTCGGGGGCTTAAGTCTGCCCTCCGCCGAGACGCTGTATTACCTGAAAAGCTACGCCGTCCTGTTCGTGCTGGGCATTCTCGGCTCCACGCCGGTGGTGAAAAACGCGGCGCGGCGCATGGACGGGACGAAGGCGGGCGCTGTGCTGGAGGCCGCGGCAATGCTGGCGCTGCTGATCGTCTGCACGGCCTATCTGGTGGACGGCTCCTTCAGCCCGTTCCTGTATTTTCGGTTTTGAGGGGGCGAAGGTATGAAGAATCGAATTTGCGCAATCACCGTGGCGGCCGTCTGGGCGGTGCTGGCTGCGTGGGCATGGCTGGCGCCCAGCCGGGACATTTCCGTGGCGGAGCGCCGCCAACTGGCGCAGAAGCCCGCCATTCAGACAAAAACGCTGCTGGACGGCAGCTTTATGACGGATTTTGAGGATGCCAGCCTGGATCAGTTCCCCCTGCGGGACACCTTCCGCGAGGCCAAGTCTCTGTTTCACCGCTTTGTTCTGCGGCAAAGCGACAAAAGCGGCATTTATATCGCCCAGGGTTTCGCCGCAGCCCAGGAATACCCCCTGAGCGAAGCCTCAATCAACCACGCGCTGGAACGCTTCAACCACGTATACGAAACCTATCTTTCCTCCACCGATTCCAAAATTTATCTAGCCATCGTCCCGGATAAGGGCTACTATCTGGCGCAGTCCGCCGGACAGCTGTCCCTGGATTATGACCGGCTTTTTTCTCTGGTGGAGGACGGGATGCCCTGGGCATCTCCCGTGGGTCTGACGGACGCTCTGTCCATTCAGGACTACTACCGCACCGACACCCATTGGCGGCAGGAACGGCTTCTCCCGGCGGCACAGGTGCTGTGTCAAGCGCTGGGGGTGTCCTCTCTCCGGCAGGAGGATTACACCATCACCCCGCTGGATAAGCCGTTCTATGGTGTGTACTACGGTCAGGCGGCGCTGCCCATGCAGCCGGACACCATGTACCTGCTGGAAAGCGACCTGCTGGACAATTGCCGGGTGTACGACTATGAAACAGGGGAGACCGCCGCTGTCTACGACATGACCAAACTGGACAGCAAAGACCTGTACGACGTGTATCTCTCCGGCGCCCGGAGTCTGCTGACCATCGAAAACCCCAACGCGGCCACCG
>CAKTKX010000187.1 GCA_934572365.1 uncultured Oscillospiraceae bacterium | reverse complement strand
TGGGTGAAGACGGCCTTTGAAGCCCTGGGCTTCCCGGCGAAGATCACCACCAAGGGCGGCGTTCTGGCCGATCTTGGGGGCGAAAATGTTGACAACGGCCTGTTCCTGGAAGCCCACAGCGACACTTTGGGCGCGATGGTCGCCCAGATCAAGGGCAATGGCCGTCTGCGCCTGACGGCGGTGGGCGGCATGGAGCCGAACAACGCCGAAGCGGAAAACGTCCGCATTTACACCCGTTCCGGAAAAGTCTACGACGGCACCTGCCAGCTGTGCAACGCCTCCGTCCATGTCAACGGGGAGTACGGCTCCGCCAAGCGCAGCTATGACACCGTGGAGGTCGTGCCGGACGAGGACGTCTCCACCGCCGAGGATACCCGGAAGCTGGGCATTGAGGTGGGAGACTTCGTCTGCTTCGACCCCCGCACCCGCCGCACGGCGTCCGGTTATCTCAAGAGCCGCTTTCTGGACGACAAGCTCAGCGTAGGCATTCTGCTGGGCTTTGCCAAATATCTGGCCGACAACCACATCACCCTGCCCCGGAGAACCTACGTCCATGTGACGGTATACGAGGAGGTCGGCCACGGCGGCGCGGGCTCCGTCCCCGCCGGGGTGACGGAGGCCATTTCCGTGGACATGGGCTGTGTAGGCGAGGGCTTAAGCTGCACCGAGCGGCAGGTCTCTATCTGCGCAAAGGACTCCGTAGGTCCATACAGCTACGAGGTGGTGGGCAAGCTCATTGACGCCGCGAAGAAGACCGGCGCGGACTACGCCGTGGACGTCTACCCCCACTATTCTTCCGATGTGGATGTGACCCTGCGGGCAGGCTTCGACATCCGGCACGGCCTGATCGGCGCGGGTGTCTACGCCAGTCACGGCTACGAGCGCAGCCACATCGACGGCGTGTACAACACCCTGAAGGTGCTTTGCGGATATCTGGACGTATAAGCGGGTAAAATTTTCATGGGACAGGCCGACACGGCCTGTCCCTGCTGCTTTTTGGGAAAATGTTGTCTGCGCGCTTGACTGCGTGCGGCAAATATTGTATGATAATATCAAACATATGGGCGAAAGGGGAGAGAGGTTACGGACACAAATCGCGTAAAGAAGGCTGCGGAATGGTTCTACATCAATGTTTTCCGGGATGAGGCTATCCAGCCGAGGCCTCAGATGCCCCAGGAGCCGCTGCCTTCGCCCCTCCGGGCTGCCCGCTCGCTGGAAAACGGTATGCCCGCTTACCGGCAATCCCGGGAGTCCATTTTTGTAAAGCAGGGAAAGCTGCTGGCGAATTATGAGGACGACTATGTTTACGACCGGAACGTGCTTCGCTATTTCCCCACTTACCAGTCCCTGACCGACCCGGAGCTGCGGGGGTATTTCTCCTGGCGGACGAAGCTGCGCCGGGGGGATTTGCAGAAAACGTCCCTGAGCTATGCGTTTTTGTATATCTACGAGCTGCTCAACCAAATCGGGGTCGCCGACCCCATGGACGGCTACCGGAAGTTGACGGGGTTCCGGGACGCATACGGCGCACTGGACGACGGCATCCTCCCATATCTGAACCAGTGGCTGATGGACTATGTGGTCTATTACGATCTGGACGCCGGACTTCTGGCGGATAACCCCGAGGTGCGGTTCAACCGGGATATCGCCGTGCTGGACAGCATCCAGAGCCGGGACGACGGGGAAATCGCCCATGCGGTGAAGCAGCTGTCGCCCAAATGGCTGGAGCGCTCCAAGTTCTACAGGGAATACCGGGAGGACTGTGACACAGTGATCGTCCGGGTGCTGCGGCGGATGGCGGAGCATTACGATACCCGGTGCAAGAAAACCATGGTGGAGCAGTATTTTGGAAGCTTTACCCAGTCTCAGGTGATTTTGTTCGACTCGGCGGTTTTTCACAGGCGTCAGGAACAGGGCAGCCGCCAATATGTGGTGGACGAAAAATATATCTACCGTTGCCATAACGGCTTGTGGAGCGTTCAAAAGTACAACTGCCGGCCCTATTCCAACGGGAAGCTGGGGGATGTTCTGAAAGCCGTCGACGCCGTGATGCGGGAATGCTATGGTTACGGCCGCCCCATTCAGTACAAGCTGGATACCAAGTGGGTCCTTAAGATCATCCAGGAGGAAGCCCGGAATCTTCTTGCGGAAAAGAAAGCAGCGGAGGAAAAGAAAATCACCATCGACTATTCCCGGCTGGCCAGAATCCGGGACGACGCCGCCGTCACCCGGGACAGGCTGATGGTGGACGAGGAAGTGGAGGAAGAAACGCCCCCTGTGCAGACTCCTGCGCCCGCCGAAGAACCGGAGGACACCCCGCTGACCAAGGATGAGTACCGGCTGCTCCAATGCCTGCTGTATGGCCGGGATCACGGCTGGGTGCGGTCTTCCGGCCTGATGCTGTCCGTCCTTGTGGACGGTATTAACGACAAACTGTACGACATTTTTTTCGATTCCGTTCTGCTGGGTGACGACCCGCCGGAGCTGATCGAAGACTATATTGCGGATTTGAAAGAGATGATTCATCCATGAAAATACCAAAAAGAATTGCCCAGGCGCTGATCAACTCCCTGAAAGGCGGCGTCGTTCCCCGTGTCGGTCTGCCCTACGTCACCGTGGGGCGGAAGGACGAAATTGACGCCTTGCTGCGGGATGTGGACATTATCGCCGACGGAGGCGCGTCCTTCCGTTTCATTGTGGGCAAATACGGCAGCGGCAAAAGCTTTCTGCTCCAGACCATCCGGAACTATGTGATGGCGAAGAATTTTGTGGTGGTGGATGCCGATCTTTCCCCAGAGCGCCGCTTGCAGGGTACCCGCGGACAGGGACTGGCGACCTACAAGGAGCTGATCCGCAACATGTCCACCAAAACCAAACCGGAGGGCGGCGCACTGCCCCTGATTCTGGATCGGTGGATCAGCAGCGTGCAGCAGGGGGTAATGGCGTCCTCCGGCCTCGGGGTGACCGCCCCCGGCCTTGCGCCGCTGGTGGAAAAACGGATCTCTACGGTGATCGGGGCGCTGAACGAGATGGTTCACGGCTTCGATTTTGCCAGGCTGCTGACCCTCTACTACAAAGCCCACTGCGCCGGCGACGACGAGACGAAGGCCAAGGTACTCAAATGGTTCCGGGGCGAGTACGCCACCAAGACCGAAGCCCGGCAGGAGCTGGGGGTAAATATCGTCATCACGGACGACGATTGGTACGAATATCTGAAACTGTTCGCCTGTTTTCTCAAGCAGGCGGGCTACGCCGGTATGCTCATCCTTATTGACGAGCTGGTGAACATTTACAAAATCCCCAACGCCATCACCCGGCAGTACAACTACGAAAAAATCCTGACCATGTACAACGACGCCATGCAGGGCAAGGCGCAGTATCTGGGCTTCATCCTCTGCGGCACGCCCCAGTGCAT
>CAKTKX010000186.1 GCA_934572365.1 uncultured Oscillospiraceae bacterium | reverse complement strand
TTATGGAGGAATGCAATCATGAAAAAGATTCTGGCTCTGCTGCTGGTTCTGGCGCTGTCCCTGACGCTGGTCGCCTGCGGCTCCGGCAAGAAGGACGCGGCTTCCGCTGGCAGCTACAAGGTCGCCATGGTTACCGACTACGGTGATATCACCGACCAGTCCTTCAACCAGACCACCTGGGAAGCCGTCGTTGCCTTCGGCAAGGACAACAATGTGGAAACCAAGTACTATAAGCCCACCACCAACGATACCGCCGGCCGTGTGGCTTCCGTGGAACTGGCCATCGCTGAGGGCTACAACGTCATCGTGATGCCCGGCTATGCCTTCGGCGGCACCATCGTAGAGGTTGCTCCCAACTATCCCGACGTGAAGTTCGTCGCGCTGGACGTGGCCAAGGGCGACCTGCTGGAGACCGCCGTTGCCAACAAGGGCGAGAGCTATGACTACAACCCCGACAACTGGAAGCTGGAAGACTACGTAGACCTGAGCAATGTCTACTGCGCCATCTACCAGGAAGAGCTGTCCGGCTACATGGCCGGTTACGCCGCTGTCAAGCTGGGCTACACCAAGCTGGGCTTCCTGGGCGGCATGGCCGTTCCCGCCGTTATCCGTTTCGGCTACGGCTACGTGCAGGGCGTTGACGCCGCTGCCAAGGAGCTGGGCATCACTGTTGACATGAAGTACGCCTACGGCAACCAGTTCTACGGCGACGCCGACATCACCGCCGTTATGGACACCTGGTATGCCGACGGCACCCAGATCGTCTTCGCCTGCGGCGGCGGCATCTACACCTCCGCTGCTGAGGCTGCCAAGAAGGCCGGCGGTAAGGTCATCGGTGTTGACGTTGACCAGAAGGCCATCATCGACGGCGACTACGGCGAGGGCATGACCGTGACCTCCGCCACCAAGGGTCTGCGGCCCACCACGATCAATGCCCTGACCGACATTATCGTTAACGGCAAGTGGTCTGACTACGCCGGCAAGATCGTGACTCTGGGTCTGGTATCCGGCGATGATCCCTCCGCCAACTACGTGCAGCTGGCTGAGACCACGCAGTTCGGCGACGGCTTCACCAAGGACGACTACGCCGCTCTGGTGAAGGGCATGTTCGACGGCACCATCACCGTCTCCAACGACACCTCTGCCGAGCCTGCCACCACCAATGTCAACGTTTCCTGGCTGGGCAACCTGAAGTAATTTTCAATCGAATCCGCAAAGAGGACGGGCGTTTTGCCCGTCCTCTATCCATCAAACCCGCCGTCGAACGCTTTGCGCGGGCGACGGCTTTTTGCTAAGAGGAACCCAAAATGAAAACAGGAAACAGAATCGGCGCATGCTTGCTCCTATTGACGCTGCTGTTCACGCTGGCGACGTGCGGTACAAAGGTAGAATGGACGCCCGAGGCGCTTGCGGCGGGGCAGATTACGGAACAAAGCGCCGCCGATCTTCTTGCGTATCTGACGTCTCCCGCGCTCCGCGGCCGCGCCGTGGGAAGCGACGGGAATGTGCAGGCGGCAAAGGATATTGCCGCGCTGTTTGCCGCTCTCGGCTATGAGCCGCTGGGGGAGGACTACCTCCTGCCATATACCGACGAGCTGGTGCGGCAGGAAAATGCCGGCTCGCTCTTGGCGCTGATCGCGCAGGACGGCAAGCGCACAGAACTAACTCCGGGAGAAGATTACATCTATGCCCCCTCCATCCAGAGCGTGGACGTGGTGCTTCCGGTCTCGGACGATCTGTCCGCCGCAGCGGCACGGGAGGCGGTATATTGCGGGGAGGATGCGCGCCGGCATTCGCTGGATAACGAGAATGTGATCGCCCTGGATTTTGCCGATCTGGAGAAAGCCACCACGCTTAACAACGCCACAATTCAGGACGCCGGCGTATATTTGCTGCTCTCCGATCGCTTCCGCCCTGCGCTGGAGCAGGCGGGAGCGCAGGTAGAACTCAAGCTGAACGCCTGCGCCGAGGTAGGTACGGCCTACAACGTCGCCGCCGTCCGCCGAGGCAGCTCTGGCAAAACCGCCGTGGTGATCGGCGCCCATTTTGACGGCAGCGGCTTTTACGGGGATGTGTATTATCCCTCCGCCTACGATAACGGCTCCGGCACCACGGCCATGCTGCTGACCGCCTGCCTCCTGCGGGATATCGAGCCGGAAAGTGACGTCGTATTCGTGGCGTTCAACGGCGAAGAACGCGGCTTGGGCGGTTCCAAGGCGTTTGCCCCCTGGATTTGTGAGAAGTACGATTCCGTGGCGGTGATAAATATCGACTGCGCGGGACTCAGCCTGGCAGACGGGCTGTATTTCTCGGGCAGCAAAACGGATTTCGGCGCTCTTTCCAAGCTGGTGGAAAACTATACGCCGGACGCGGAGGAGGAGACAAGCGACCACTTAAGCTTCGACGGAATCGCCAACGCCTTCGCGGTGAACATCGGCGACACGGGGGTGATGGATTACGCCCTGACGCTCGTGCACACCCGGGGCGACACGGCGGACAAGTTGGATACCGGGCGCATCCTGGGCGTGTCGAAAAGCGTGGAAGCCTACGTCCGCGCCGGGGATTTCCCCCAGGTGGAGCCGGCGGTAAGCTTTGACGATTACAGCATACTGTATTCCATCCCCGTGAAGCTTGCCGCCTACGAGGGCGCGGATGAAGCGTTCCTTGCGTCCATCAAGGGTGAGGGAACCGTGTACGACCGGACATTTGCTACGGCCGAAGAATTCCGATCGGCAACCGGCATTCGTCTGTTGGACAACGCTTATTCCACCGATGGCATCAGCTTTTCCGTCTGGTCGCAGACGAATGAGACCGATGCGCAGATGATACAGGCCAGCGGCTACGGCTATCTGACGCTGCCAGACGGAACCGGCGTTTCCCAGAGCATCATGCTCATGCTGGGAACCGACATTGACAGCGACATCCGGAATATGAGCGAGGACGAGGCGGAGGTGGAGACGTTTGACTATCCGCTGTCCCGGCTGGGCGTGGACGCGACCATTTACCGCGTGCATCATAAAATGGGCGGCTATGATTCTGCCGTGGGCTTCTTCACCTATGAGAATATACTCTACGTGTATGAGGTAGACGACGAATCCTGCCAAGACCCGGTCGCGGAGATTCAGACCGCGCTGGATGGACACACTGTTTTGAAGTGAAAAGAGAACGGGCAAATTGCCCGTTCTCTTTTTTCACCAAAAAATTTCCCTATTTCCACGGATTTTATTTGAAATCTGACGGTACGTCGTGTATAATGAAAAGGCAACACATGAGCGAGAATCCTCCGGCTGCTGATCTCTTGATGAATTGCCGGACGGCGGCGGGAGCAAAGGGGCAAATTGCGCCGCTGCTCCGCCGGGAACGAAAAGGAGGTAATTGGATTGCAGGATGTACCTTACGCAATCGAAATGGTAAACATTACGAAGCGC